>JBASAN010000244.1:0-5858 GCA_049650625.1 Ornithinimicrobium sp. | reverse complement strand
AGAGAACAAGCGTGTGAGCATGTGTCGTCCTTCCGTGAACGGTTGGGACTCCCACGTTAGCCTGAGCCTGTGCTGCTCGCGATCGACACCTCCACATCGCTGATCGGAGCCGCCTGCGTGCAGGGGTCCGAGGTGCTCAGCGAGGTCACCGTGGCCGACGCCCGACGCCACGGCGAACTGCTGGCGCCGACCATTCAGCGGGCTCTGCGAGAGGCCGACTGCGGGGTCGGTGAGCTGGACCGGATCCTGGTGGGTGTCGGGCCGGGTCCGTTCACCGGGTTGAGAGTCGGGATCAGCACGGGGCTGGTCATGGCGCACGCACTCGGCATACCGGTGCAGGGCGTGTGCTCGCTGGACGCGCTGGCCGCCCAAGCGATGCGCACGGTGGCGGCAGAGCACCAGTGGCCCGAGTTCCTGGTGGCAACCGACGCACGGCGCAAAGAGGTCTACTGGGCTCGGTATGCGGTCCACCAGCACGGCGTGACCCGCATCGGTCAGCCCGCAGTGGCTCGACCGGGTGATCTCAGCGTCGACATCCGGTCCCTGCCGGCGGTCGGTCGAGGGCCGGTGCTGTATCCCGACGTCCTGAACGACAGCTCAGGACCCCTCGACGTGAGTCCGGGGACACTCGGACTTCTGGGGACGGTGGAGTCGCTGCTTCTGCCCCCGGAGCCGCTGTATCTACGACGTCCCGATGCCGTCCCGAGCGCAGCGGCGCCGTCCTTCACCGCGGCCACCCCTTGACCAGAGCCATACCAACCATCCGCGCGATGGTGTGGACCGATCTGGAGTCGGTGGCTGCGCTCGAGGAGCAGATCTACCCCGACACCGCATGGACCCTCCAGACCTGGTGGGCGGAGCTGGCGCAGCGGCCGCGACGGCACTACGTGGTGGCCGAGTCCAACGAGCGCGGTGGGTCGGGCACCGCGCTGACGGGGTACGCCGGACTGGATGTGAACGGTGACAATGCTGACGTGATGACGATTGCGGTCGCCCCCGCGCACCGCGGCACGGGCGTCGGGGCGGCCTTGCTCCAGCGTCTGCATACAGTAGCGGCGGGGCAAGGGGTCACTGCCATGCTGCTCGAGGTGAGGGCAGACAACGCTGCCGCCCGCGCTCTCTACGACAAGTACGGGTACGAGCACGTGCACACCCGACGGGGCTACTACCAGCCCGACGGCGTCGACGCCGCGGTTCTACGCAGCGTTGTCGTCCCAGACCCGACGAGGAGGATGCTGTGATGGCGCCGTCCGACCGACCTTCTGGGCCTCTGGTGCTCGGCGTGGAGACCAGCTGCGACGAGACCGGGATCGGCATCGTGCGCGGGCACTCGTTGTTGGCCGATGCCGTCGCCAGCAGTGTCGACGAGCACGCGCGCTTCGGGGGGGTGGTGCCGGAGGTGGCCAGCCGAGCACACCTGGAGGCGATGGTGCCCACCCTGCAGCGAGCCTGCGAGCACGCTGGAGTGCAGCTGAGCGACCTCGATGCGGTAGCCGTCACCTCGGGACCAGGACTGGCGGGCGCGCTGCTTGTCGGGGTGGCCGCCGCCAAGGCGCTGTCACTGTCGTTGGGGGTCCCGTTGTACGGGGTGAACCACCTCAGCGCGCACGTGGCGGTCGACGTCGTCGAGCACGGCCCCCTTCCTGAGCCGGTCGTCGCCCTACTGGTCAGCGGGGGGCACTCCAACCTGCTGATGGTTCCGGACGTCACGAACGAGGTGACCTCGATGGGGTCCACCATGGACGACGCCGCCGGAGAGGCGTTCGACAAGGTGGCGCGCCTGCTGGGTCTTCCCTTCCCGGGTGGCCCGCACATCGATCGGGTAGCCCGTGAGGGCAGCACGATGGCGATCGACTTCCCACGGGCGCTGACGGGATCTCGGGTGACGGAGCGGCATCGCTTCGACTTCTCGTTCTCCGGGTTGAAGACCGCAGTCGCCCGGTGGGTCCAGGTGCGTGCCGACTCGGGACAGGCGGTCCCCGTGGCTGATGTGGCGGCGAGCTTCCAGGAGGCCGTCGTTGATGTGCTGAGTGCCAAAGCCGTGGAGGCGTGCCGTGCACAGGGAGTCGACCATCTGCTGATCGGTGGAGGCGTGGCGGCCAACAGTCGGCTGCGGACGGTGGCCCAGGAGCGCTGCCAGGCGGCGGGTGTCACGATGAGGGTGCCCCGTCCAGGTCTGTGTACCGACAACGGGGCCATGGTCGCCGCTTGGGGGTCGCTGGCGGTGGCCGCAGGTCGGACTCCGTCGTCGTTGGACCTGCCTGCGGACTCCTCCCAGCCCATCGAGCAGATCCGTGCCTAGCCTGAGGTCCCTGTTCTCTTCACCTGCTCGCCTGGTCACGCTGGCTTTTGCGCTGGCCGTGACCTGTGGGACAGGCCTGCTGATGCTGCCGATCTCGCGTGTCGACGGCGGCAGCGGAGACCTCATGGTGGCTTCCTTCACCACGGTGTCGGCGGTCTGCGTGACCGGCCTGATCACCGTGGACACCCCGACCTACTGGACGCCCTTCGGCCAGGCGGTGATCCTGGCGCTGATCCATATCGGCGGCGTGGGAGTGATGACCCTGGCCACGTTGCTGACCCTGACCGTGCGCGGTCGTCTCGGACTGAGAAGCCGGCTGGTGGCCCAGGCCGAGACCCACACGACGGCCCTGGGAGACGTGCGTCGGGTGATCGGCCGGGTCGTCATCATGATGGCGACCATCGAGCTGGTAGTGGCGGTGGTGCTGGTGCTGCGCTTTCACTACGGCTACGGCATTGCCTGGGGGCAGGCCTTGTGGAGTGGCGTCTTCCACGCCGGCTCGGCGTTCAACAACGCGGGTTTCTCGATCTACACCGACAACCTGACCGGCTTCGTCGCCGATCCGGTGGTCATCGGCGTGATCTGTGTCGCGGTCATCCTCGGTGGTCTGGGGTTCCCCGTGCTCAGGGAGCTGCGCCACCGGTGGAGACATCCCTCGGCCTGGACGCTGCATACTCGGATCACGGTGTGGGGCAGCGTGCTGTTGCTGGTGCTCGGGACCACGCTGTTCTGGGTCTTCGAGACCTCCTCCGGTGGCACCCTGGAGGGGGTGGACGGTGCCGGGCAGTTGATGGGCTCGGTGGCCGGGGGCGTCTTCCCCCGCACCGCAGGCTTCAACAGCGTCGACTACGCCGTCATCAAGGACGAGACCGAGGCGATCACCACCGGTCTGATGTTCATCGGTGGAGGAAGTGCCGGCACCGCTGGTGGCATCAAGGTCAGCACCTTCTTCATCCTGGGTTTCGTCATCTGGTCGGAGATCCGAGGCGAGCCCGACGTCACCATCGGTGGCCGCCGGATCAGCGAGTCGGTGCAGCGTCAGGCCCTGACCGTGGCGTTGCTGGCCGTCGGGTTGGTCGCGTTGTCGATCGTGCTCACCATGGTGGTGACGGATCTACCGGCCATCGACGTGAGCTTCGAGGTGGTCTCGGCCTTCGCGACGGTGGGGTTGTCGACCGGGATCACGGCTGATCTGCCCCCGACTGCTCAGATCGTCTTGATGATCCTCATGTTCACCGGCAGGGTGGGGAGTATCACCGTGGCCTCGGCCATCGCCGTGAACACGCGTCACCGGCACTACCGACTACCGACGGAGCGACCCATTGTTGGCTAGACGCAGACCCAAGCCCGTCCACGCCGGCTCCGTGCTGGTGGTGGGGTTGGGGCGGTTCGGCTCCGCGGTCGCTGAGTCCCTGGTGCGGCAGAACGTCGAAGTGCTCGCGGTGGACGAGGACGCCGCCCTGGTGCAGCGGTATGCCGACGAGTTCACGCTGACCGTGCAGGCCGATGCCACCGACGGCGAAGCCATGAGACAGCTCGGGGTGCCCGAGATCGACAGCGCAGTGGTGGCCATCGGCTCGGACGTCGAGGCCAGCGTGCTGACGGTCATCACGCTGGTCGAGGCGGGAGTGACCCGCATCTACGCCAAGGCGATCACTCGCAAGCACGGCAAGATCCTGGAGAACATCGGGGCCACGCATGTGATCTACCCGGAGTACGTCATGGGACAGCGGGTGGCGCACATGGTGACCGGGGGGGTGAAGGACTATCTGGAGTTCGAGGACGGGTTCGCGATGGTCCGCACCTACGCACCGACAGAGACCTGGGACATCTCCCTCGCCGAGTCCGCGGTCCGCAGCACCTACCGCGTCACCGTGGTGGGTATCAAGCGCAGCGGCGAGGACTTCACGTATGCCGTCCCGGAGACCGTCGTCCATGAGGGCGACGAGCTCGTCGTCTCCGGCACGACGGAGGATGTCGAACGGTTCAGCTCCCTACCCTCTCGGAGGCACAGATGAGCGACGCAGGAACGAGCGCCCTGAAGCGGGTGGCCAACCGGCTCCCCGGGAGCCTGGCCCGAATCGCGGTGGCGGGGCTGTCCCTGCCGGTGGTCAGCGCCGTGACCATCAGTGGTGTCGATGCGCTCCGGAAGCGTCGCACCACTGAGGTGCACGAAGCTCCGGAGACGCCTCCTCTGCAGACCGAGGTCTCGGGCAACAGGTTGACCACCTACACCTACGGTGAGTACCTGTACGAGGCCATGTTGGAGGCGATCAACGGCGCCACCGAGCACGTCTATCTGGCGAGCTACATCTGGAAGGGCGATGCCGTCGGTCAACAGTTCAAGGATGCCGTGATCGCCGCTGCCGACCGGGGGGTCGAGGTTTTCGTGGTCTTCGACGGGTTTGCCAACCTGGTCGTGCCCGGAGCCTTCAAGGAGTTCCCCGAGAACGTCCACGTCATGCAGTTTCCGACGCTGCGCGGTGGGCTGCTGGACGTGCGCCGCACAGGCCGGGACCATCGCAAGGTTCTGGTCGTCGACGGGACCATCGGTTTCGTCGGCGGCTACAACATCGGGGCCATGTATGCCACGCAGTGGCGGGACACCCACATCCGGGTGGAGGGCGACACGGTCTGGGAGCTGAGCAACTGCTTCGTGGACTTCTGGAACCGACATCGCAAGAGCGCTCAGCCCGAGCTGCCCGACACGGGGGCACCGCGCTGGAACTATCCGATGCGCGCCGCCCGCAACGAGCCGTCGCGGGTGGTCTTCCCGGTGCGGAACATCTATCTGGAGGCGATCGACCGGGCCAGCCATCACATCTACATCACGCAGGCCTACTTCATCCCCGACCAGGAGATCCTGCAGGGGATGCTGACGGCGGCCGCTCGGGGGGTGGACGTGCGCGTCATCACCCCACAACGCTCCAACCACATCGTGGCGGACATCGTCGCGCGCAGCTACGTGAGCGCTCTGCTGGAGGGCGGGGTGCGGCTGTTCCTCTATCAGGACGCGATGGTGCACGCCAAGACCGCCACCGTGGACGGATCGTGGACCACCATCGGCACAGCGAACATCGACCGGCTGTCGATGCGGGGCAACTATGAGGTCAATCTCGAGGTCGTCGGGCCGGACCAGGCAGCGGTGATGGAGGAGGTCTTCGAGCAGGACCTGAGCAACTGCGAGGAGCTGACCGCGGACGTGTGGGCCAACCGGAGCCTGGCGCACCGGGTGGGGGAGCGCGTGCTGCGCCCCCTACAGCCGCTCCTGTGACCAGCACGCCCCCAACCGTGCGACACCCCCTGGCACTCGGCTTGACCGAGTGCTAATCCGGGCCTAGATTCATCTTTAGCACTCGTGGCACGCAAGTGCCAGATCCAGGTGAGTTCGACCCCCGCGACGGCGGACACCCCCGGTTCAGTGAGTACCCCAGAAGTTGACCCAGCTAGTCGACAACGACGAAAGGAATGGCCGCCGTGTCGGTTTCCATCAAGCCGCTCGAAGACAGAATCGTTGTGCAGGCCGTCGAGGCCGAGCAGACCACCGCCTCTGGCC
>JBASAN010000243.1:0-4177 GCA_049650625.1 Ornithinimicrobium sp. | reverse complement strand
CCCCTACTCCAGCTCAGCTCGCTGAGCTGCGGCGCCTAGGTAGAGGAGAGACACCATGAAGTTGATCTTGACCCAGCCCCTGACCGGGCTCGGAGTGGCCGGTGACATCGTTGATGTCAAGGACGGCTACGCCCGTAACTACCTGTTGCCGCGCAAGTTGGCGACCCCCTGGACCAAGGGCGGTCAGAAGCAGGTCGACGCCATCACGTCGGCCAGCGCCAAGCGTGCGCAGCACACCGAAGAGACCGCCAAGTCCGCGAAGGCGCGCTTGGAGAACGAGTCCGTGGTGGTCAGCGCTCGCGCTGGCTCCGGTGGACGCCTCTTCGGTGCGATCACCTCGGCCGAGATCGCCCACGCGATCACCGAGGCCGGTGGGCCCGAGGTCGACCGTCGCAAGATCGAGGTCCCGGCCCCGATCCGTTCGGTCGGCGAGCACACCGCGCACGTCCGCCTGCACGACGACGTCTCGGCCACGGTGACCGTCGAGGTCGTCGCCGGCTGAGCAGCTAACGGAACGCATCACCGCCCGCCCCGAAGACTTCGGGGCGGGCGGTGCTGCGTCTAGATGCGGCCGTTGTCCCGTAGGAAACCCCTGGCCACGTCGGCGCGGGTCCTGACCGTCGATGGCCAGCGCCACGTGTTGATATCCGAAGAGCCACTCGGCGTCCTCGAGCATGTCGTGGCGGTGGTCAGGATGCGTCCACTACTCATGGTGAAACTCTCTCGTCGCGCGGATGCCTGAGTTACAAGTGCAGCGCGGTACTCGTCGTCGTGACAGACGCGGAGGGTGGGGGCAACGGTTGCGATGCACCGTTCTTCGATGGGTGATGATCACGGTGAACCCGGCTCGCTGCCGGACCAGCACAGGGTGCCCGCTGAGACTGACCGATGACCGATATGCGCGCACGTGCACGCTGCCACGGCACAGAGGGCGCGCACAACGGTCAGGGGCGCCAGGCGGGCTCGCCGGTATGAGGCGTGGGGGTGTGCCCGGTTGCCGTCAGCCGATCAAGGTGTTGGCGAAGATCTGCCACGCCAACGCGCTCTTGGCGATGAGGCTCAGGACGATGTAGGTGCGCTCACCGGTCAAGTAGTTGCTCCAACGGCCGACCTGGCGGTACTGCAACCACTGGTTGAGGGCGAAGCTGTTGAAGAACAGGAAGATCGTGACGATGATCCCGTAGACGAAGCCCGGAGGCCCCTCGCCGCCCTCGACGCCGACGTTCACGAAGAGGTAGGCCGCGACGGCCAGCCACGGGCCGATCCCGGCGATGCAGCCGAACCAGAAGGGGGTCCACCAGGCGCGCTCGCCGCGCGTGGGCTGCTCGTCCTTGGCGTGCATCAGCCCGTTGTTGGCCATCTCCATCAACCAGCCGAAGAGGATCATGGCGATGTTGGCGATGCCGAGCCCGATCAGGGCCGCGATGTCGGTGATCCCGAAGACCAGCGTGATCAGCACGATCATCAGGGTCGAAGACAAGCTGTACTCCACCCAGCGGAACCGGTTGCGGCCGCGGGACAGCTCGCTGACGTAGCGGGGGAAGCCCCACGGCGAGGCGATCAGGAAGTGGAAGAACGCGGACAGGAAGAGGAACGAGGCTGTCGCAAGGCCCAGCGGCAGCTCGAAGACCGAGTTGGTCACCCCCTCGGACAGGGGGGTTCCCGGCGGCCCGTTCAGGGCGAACGTCGACACCGGCAGGGCGAAGTCGTTGGCCAGGGCGACCATGGCCGACCCGGATGCCAGGTGCAGCACCCCCATCACCAGGTTGAAGATGCGCAGCCGCTTGGCGGTGCGATCAGGCACGTTCACCGAGGGGGTCTGAAGCTCTAGGGGGTAGGTCGCCATAGCCCCTATTGTGGCGGCCTCCTCGCCGTATACTTCATCGGGTGGCCCCGGTGACCATCCAGGTGTCGCCGCGTGCCCGCACCAAGAGGGTGACGGCTCGCATCAGCATGAAGCCGGTGAAGGCCACCCACAGCCAGACCAAGCCGGCGGTGCCGTCGACACCGGAGGCCCAGACGGCATACAACAGGGGCAGGTAGGCCAGGAAGAGCAGGGTCTGCGCGACTGCGAGCCACCACATGTCGCCGGCCCCCATGAGGACTCCATCCAGCACGAAGGCCACCGCGGAGATCGGCTGTCCGACCGCGACCACGAGGAGGGCCGCCGCGATGGCGGTCCGCACCTCGGGGTCGCCGGAGAAGCCGAGCGGGATGAGGCGGTGCAGAGCCGCGATCCCCACGGTCAGCAGGACACCGAACCAGACTCCCCAGCGCAGCATCGTGCCGACCGCCGCGCGGGTCCGCTCAAGGTCTCCGGCGCCGAGGTACTTGCCCGTGATGGCCTGGCCCGCGATCGCCAAGGCATCGAGGGCGAAGACGAGGGCGTTCCAGACCGTCATCGACACCTGGAAGGCTGCGAGGTCAGCATCGCCCAACCCGGCCGCCACCCAGGTGGTGGCCAACAGCGTGCTACGCAGGGACAGAGTGCGGATGATCAGGGGTATGCCGCCCACCGCCGCAGCCAGCACTCCGCCGGGATGGAAGGACCGGGGTGCGGACTCCCGCTTGGCGCCCCGCAGCACCACGACGGCCAAGGTCACGGCCATCCCGGTCTGGGCGACCACGGTGCCCCACGCCGCCCCGGCGATGCCGAAGGACAGGCCGTGCACCAGCAGCAGGGACAACGCAGCGTTCAGACTGAAACCGACCACAGCGACGACCAGGGGGGTCGTGGTGTCTTGCAGCCCGCGCAGGACCCCGGTCGCCGCGAGCACGATCAACATCGCAGGTATGCCGTAGGCCGAGATCGACAAGTACGTCACCGCCTCGTCGGCGGCCGCGGCCGAGGCGCCGAAGAACTCGACGACGGGACGCGCCGCGCTGATCAGTCCGACGGCCGTGAGGATGCCGAGAAGCGCTGCGAGATACATCCCGTCGATACCGGCTCCGATCGCGCCGGGGAGGTCGCCTGCCCCGACCCGTCGGGCCACCACCGCCGTGCTGCCGTAGGCCAGGAAGACGAAGATGCCGACCGCGGTCAGCAGCACCGCCGTGGCGACTCCCAGCCCGGCGAGGGACGTGGTCCCGAGGTAGCCGATGATCGCCGAGTCGGCGAGCAGGAAAAGAGGTTCCGCGACCAGGGCCAGGAACGCGGGCACGGCCAGACGCAAGATCTCACGCCGTTGTTCTGCCGCCTCGGGGTCGCGCGATGATGACACAAAAGGTGAGCATAGGCGCGGTGTAAGGCCACGGGGGTGTGGACGACCGAACGTAGTGGGTCTGAGCCTCAAGTTCTTTTCGTGCACAGGCCCTCTCGATCGTTGTTGCTGGTCAGCGCATCGATGTGACGGAAGTTTCTCAGCCGTCCACAGTCGGTACACAGGCTGTGCACCGACGGTGTGGGGGGCTGCACGAGTTATCCCCAGCCTGTCAACAGGGTTGGTTTGGGGCTTGCGTTCCGCGGTCGTAGCGTGTCGCGACGGGGTGTTTCACGGTTGTCGGCAAGGTGTGTCGGCGGCTCGTGGTCGAGTAGGAACCAACGAGGACGAGGAGACCAGGGTGTCGCTGAGCGAGATGGACCAAGCCTTTGCGACGATGCCCGACCCCACGGCGCAGGACCGGGTCCCGCCTCAGGATGTGGCCGCGGAGCAGAGCGTCCTCGGCTCGATGCTGCTGTCCAAGGACGCGATCGGGGAGTGCTCCGAGATCGTCCAGTCGATCGACTTCTACCGTCCGGCCCACGAGACCATCCACGAGGCAGTCGTCGACCTGTTCAGCCGGGGCGAGCCGGTGGACGCCATCACGGTGGCCGACGAGTTGTCCAAGCGGGGAGATCTCAGCCGGGTGGGCGGCACCGCCTTTCTGCACCAGCTGATCGCCTCGGTGCCGACGGCGGCCAACGCCTCCTACTACGCCCAGATCGTCACTGAGCGAGCCATGTTGCGGCGCCTCGTGGAGGCGGGCACGCGGATCGTCCAGATGGGGTACGCCCAGGGTGGCGGCGACGTCGAAGAGATCGTGAACATGGCGCAGGCCGAGGTGTACGGGGTGGCCGACCGGCGCAAGGGGGAGGACTACCACCCGCTGTCCGAGCTCCTGGAGCCGACCCTGGACGAGATCGAACACGCGGCTGGTTCGTCGGGGGAGATGGTCGGGGTGCCGACGGGCTTCACCA
>JBASAN010000242.1:0-10469 GCA_049650625.1 Ornithinimicrobium sp. | reverse complement strand
CACAAACATCACGACAGCCAGGAAACAAAAATTGGCATCGATTTTTAGCACGCTGTTGAGTTCTCAAGAATCAAACACACACCAACATCAAACACCATCACAGTGCTCTCAGATCGGGGCAACCTCTAAAGACTATCCGCATTGTTGCTCCCAGTCAAAACCACCGGGGCGCTTCAATGCTCAGGGAGAATCCCTGTTGTCATCGAGGGTGTCAGTCCGAGGGACCGGCCGCCACGCTGAAACATCTGCGTGGTGTCCGTGCCTCCCTGTCGGGCTGGCGGAGATGAACATTAGCCGTTGGCCCAGGCCATGACAAATCGAGGGCTCAGCCGGCCTGACGATGCAGGGCGGCGAGGCTCTTGCGACCGCGTTTGAGCAGGGCAACCCGACCATCGAGGAAGTCGCTCTCGGTCAGCAGCAACTCGGGGTCCTCGACCTTGATGTTGTTGAGGCTCACCCCGCCCTCACCGAGCAGTCGGCGCGCAGCCCCGCGCGAGGTCGCCAACGAGGTGGCCACCAAGGCGTCGACGACGCTCGACCCGATCCCGACGTCAGCGCTGGGGAGAGCGCTGAGTGCGTCCAGCAAGGTCTGTGCGTCCACCTGTGTGGGGTCCCCCTTACCGAACAACACCTCGCTGGCGCGTTGCACCATGGTCGTCGCGCCCGATCCGTGCACCAGCGTGGTGACGTCCACGGCCAGAGCCCGCTGGGCCAAGCGTCGGAAGGGCTCGTCCCTGGTGGCCCGGGACAGCCCCTCGATCTCTTCCCGATCTCGGTCGGTGAACACCTTGACCAGGGCGATGACGTCGGAGTCGTCCACGTTGAGCCAGTACTGGTAGAACGCGTACGGACTGGTCAGGTCGGCGGAGAGCCAGATGGCGTTGCCTGCGCTCTTGCCGAACTTCTCGCCCGAGGAGTCGGTCAGAAGCGGAGTGGTCAACACGTGCACCGAAGCGCCTTCGACGCGATGCACCAGATCCACACCGGCTGTCAGGTTCCCCCACTGGTCCTGTCCACCCGTCTGCACGGTGACGTTTTCGTGTTGGAACAGGTGTAGGAAGTCCAGCGCCTGCAGGATCTGGTAGCTGAACTCGGTGTAGGAGATACCTTCCTGGCTCTGGAGGCGCGCGGCGACGGCATCCTTGCGGATCATCTGGTTGACCCGGAAGTGCTTGCCGACGTCGCGAAGGAAGTCCAGGGCGCTGATCGGCGCGGTCCAGTCCAGGTTGTTCACTATGACCGCGGGGTTGGCTCCATCGAAATCCAAGAATGGCCGGACCAGCTCCTGGATCCGCGCAACGTTCGAGGCCGTCTCGTCCTTCGTCCGCAGCACGCGCTCCGCTGTGGGCCGAGGATCCCCGATCAGCCCGGTCGAGCCGCCGACCAGGCAGACCACCCGGTGCCCCGCTCGCTGCAGGTGGCGCAGCACGACCAGCTGGACCAGGTTCCCGAAGTGCAGGGAGGGCGCGGTGGGATCGAAACCGCAGTACACCGCCCGCGATCCCCCGCTCAGGTGCGTGCGGAGCTGCTCCTCGTCCGTGGTCTGCGCGAGCAGTCCTCGCCACTGAAACTCATCGATGATGTCGCTCACGGGTGTCGGCCTTCGGTGTCGGTTCGTCGCTGCCGCCGATCGGCTTCAGCCCCCGCATACCTTGCCCTATCCGCTGCGGCCGATGGAACTGACGGGCCGAGCTCCCTGGTTATGCAGGACGCCTGCCGCGACGAGACGCCGCGGCCCGGTAGGGCGAGACGCTCGGGTCGCCGGTGATCCAGAACCGCCACGGGTAGGCCGACCCGTCGCCGCCAGGACCGCTCACTCCGACCCTGGGCCCGGTGCTGATCTTGGCGGCCTCGACCCTTACGCCATCCTCCAGCCGAAGCCGGGCTCGCGGGTCGCACAGATCCAGTCCGTTGTGCTGCAGGCCCACCCCCAGCGCGGAGGCCAACCGGGCCGGCCCTCGGGCGAGGTCGCGAGATGGATGGGGTGCCCCTCTTCCTCGGTCGCGACGACCACGAGCGACGTCTTCCCCTGCGAGCACCTGTCCGCCTCTCAGGAGCACAGCCCCGGGCACGCCGGAGGGTCCGCATACGACGTTCAGGCAGTGGTGCATGCCGTAGCTGAAATAGACGTACGCCCTTCCCGCCTCTCCGAACATGATCTGGGAACGGGGTGTCGGACCGCGGAAAGCGTGGGACCCCGGGTCGTCCGCGCCGCCGTAGGCCTCGACCTCGCTGATCCGAATCAGCACCTCGTCGTGCCGCAGGTGCGTGCCGAGCAGTCCCGCGGCGACCTCGGTCACCGCTCCCCCCAGCGCTGTGCGGCTGAGGCTGGGGTCATTCATCGGTGGACACCTCAGGACGGAGGCTGCGCAAGCGGCTTCTCGACCCACGCGCGGCACTGCGTCAGACGGTGCTCCAGCTGCTGGCGCTGCTCAGCGACCCGCACGGGGGCGGTCCCGCCGGGGGCATCCCTCGAGGCGAGCGAGCCGTGCACGGTCAGGACGTCGTGCACTCCGGGGGTCAGGTGCTCGCTGATCGCGGCCAGGTCCTCGTCGGACAGGTCTTCCAGACCGATCCCCCTCGACTCGCAGACCTGGACACACGTCCCGGCAACCTCGTGGGCGACCCGGAAGGGCACCCCTTCACGCACCAACCACTCGGCGACGTCGGTGGCCAGCGAGAACCCTTGGGGCGCCAGCTCCTCCAAGCGGTCGGTGTTGAAGGTCAACGTGTCGACCATCCCGGCGACCGCCGGGAGCAGGAGACGCAGGGAGTCGATGGCGTCGAAGACAGGCTCTTTGTCCTCCTGCAGGTCCCGGTTGTAGGCCAGTGGCAGACCCTTCAACGTGGCCAAAAGCCCGGTGAGGTCACCGATGATGCGGCCCGCCTTACCTCGCGCGAGCTCGGCGACGTCGGGGTTCTTCTTCTGCGGCATGATGCTCGACCCCGTGGAGAACGAGTCGTGCAGTTTCACGAAGCCGAACTCCGCGGTCGCCCAGAGAATGACTTCTTCGCTGATTCGGGACAGGTTGACCGCGATCATGGCGGCCACGAAGCTGAACTCCGCTGCGAAGTCCCGGCTCGCGGTGGCGTCGATGGAGTTCTCCATGGCACCCCACAGACCCAGGTCGGCCGCGATCGCCTCCGGGTCGAGGCCCAGCGAGGATCCGGCCAGTGCGCCACTGCCGTACGGCGAGTAGGCCGAGCGCGCGTCCCAGTCCTGCAGCCGCTCCACGTCACGCAACAAGGCCCAGCCGTGAGCCTGCAGGTGATGGGCCAACAACACGGGTTGGGCGTGCTGCAGGTGAGTTCGACCCGGCATGGCCACCTCGGCATGGTCCTGCGCTTGGTGCAGCAGGGCGGAGACAACCTCGACGACCTCGGCCGCAAGGACACGCGCCTCGTCCCGCAGGTACAAGCGGAACTGGGTGGCGACCTGGTCGTTGCGCGACCGACCGGCCCGGAGTCGTCCACCGACATCCGGTCCGATCCGCTCGATGAGTCCTCGCTCCAACGCCGTGTGCACGTCCTCGTCGTCTGGCGCCGCCGCGAACTCCCCCGACGTCACATCGGTGAGCAGCACCTCCAGACCATCCAGCATGATCTGGAGGTGCTCGTCACTGAGCAGTCCGGCAGCATGCAGCACGCGCGCGTGGGCTCTCGACCCGGCGATGTCGTAGGGCGCCAACCTCCAGTCGAAGTGGGTGCTTTTGCTGAGTGCAGCCAGTGCGTGGCTCGGCCCTCCGGCGAATCGTCCTCCCCAGAGGCTCAGCGTCACTTCGCCGCCTTGAGGTCGCGAGCGGCCGCCATCTTGGCCGGCAGCGCCCACAGCTCGATGAAGCCCTTGGCCATCGACTGGTCGAAGGTGTCCTGCTCGTCGTAGGTCGCCATGCCGTAGTCGTAGAGGCCGACCGGCGAACGTCGACCGGTGACCGTGGCCCGACCTCCTTGCAGCGTCATCCGGACCTCGCCGCTGACGTACTGCTGCGAGGAGTCGATGAAGCCACGGAGCGCCTTGTGCAGCGGGGAGAACCAGAGGCCGTCGTAGGTGAGCTCGGTCCACCGTTGTCCGACGGTGCGCTTGAAGCGAGCCAGCTCACGCTCCACCGTGACGTTCTCCAACTCCTGGTGGGCCGCGATGAGGGCCATCGCCCCTGGGGCTTCGTAGACCTCACGGCTCTTGATGCCCACGAGACGGTCTTCGACCAGGTCCAGGCGCCCCACCCCCACCGCCCCGGCCCGCGCGTTGAGCTGCTCGATCGCCTGCAGCATCGTGACGGGCTGTCCGTCGATGGCCACCGGGGCGCCGGCCTCGAAGGTGATGGTGACCTCGTCGGCCTCATGCGGTGCGGCCGGGTCCGAGGTGTAGGCGTAGATGTCCTCGATGGGCGCGTTCCAGATGTCTTCCAGGAAGCCTGTCTCGACGGCGCGGCCCCAGACGTTCTGGTCGATCGAGTAGGGATTCTTCTTGGTCGTCTCGATCGGGAGGTTGTTGGCCTCGGCGAAGTCGATCGCCTTGTCGCGAGTCAGGGCCAGGTCACGCACCGGCGCCACGCAGGTCAGGTCCGGGGCCATCGAGGCGATGCCGGCCTCGAAGCGGACCTGGTCGTTGCCCTTGCCCGTGCATCCATGGGAGACCGTCGTGGCACCGAACTCGCGAGCCGCCTGGACCAGGTGCTTCACGATGACCGGCCGGGACAGCGCGGAGACCAGCGGATAGCGATCCATATAGAGCGCGTTCGCCTTCAACGCCGGGAGGCAGTAGTCGTCGGCGAACTCCTCACGCGCGTCAGCCACGTAGGCCTCGACCGCTCCGCAGTCCAAGGCTCGCTGGCGGATCACCTCCAGGTCCTCACCGTCCTGCCCGACGTCGACAGCGACAGCAACGACTTCCGCGCCGGTGGCCTCGGCGATCCAGCCGATAGCCACGGAGGTGTCGAGTCCGCCGGAATAGGCCAGGACGATCCGGTTGGTCATGAGTGCGTGCTCCTAGGTCGTAGTAAAAGGTTGTAGCGAGATATGGATGTGATGGTGGGAAGGGATGAGAACGTGAGTGCGCTCGCGAGCGTATGCAGACCGTCGGGGCGCGGCTCGTGACCCGTGAAGGTCAGTCGCCGCTGCCAGTTCGCTCGACACCGGCTAGGGCCAGGAACCGCGCCGCGGTGGCCGAGCCTTCGACGTCGTCCCGGGTGATGACCAGGATCGTGTCGTCGCCCGCAATGGTGCCCAACACATCGTGGGCATCACTGCGGTCGATGGCCGAGGCCAGATACTGAGCTGCCCCGGGCGGGGTCCGAAGGACGACTTGGTTGCCCGAGCTGCGGGCACTCACCAGCAACTCCTCACACAGCCTCGCCAGTCGACCAGACACCTCGGCGGCGTCCTGGGCCGGGCGCGGTGTGGTGTCCCCACCGGCACCCGGCACGGCATACACCAGGGCGGCCCCCGGAGTCGGCCGGATCTTGACCGCCCCCAGCTCCACCAGGTCGCGAGACAACGTGGCCTGGGTGACGCTGATGCCGTCGTGCTCCAGCCAGCTCAGTAGATCCGCTTGGGACGACACCGCCTCCCGCTCGAGCAGATCGGTGATGCGCTGGTGCCGAGCAGCACGGGTTGTTGGGATCGCCGAGTCGATGCCCGGGGATTCCGCGTGCTCACTGACGGTCACACCGAGGAACTATACAGAGTCTTGTATGTTTATGCATAATCGGGCAGCGCCGCCTGACTCTAGGCGATCGGGTCGTCCTCCCCCCAGGGACGTAGCCGGATCATCCGAGCGGCGTCGGGCAATCCCTGCGCCGCCTTCGCTCTCAGGATGTCGAGGTTGTCGGAGCCAGCACGCACCATCCGACCCGAGAAGGCGTCGAGCTCTCCCTCGGCCATGGCCAGCGCCAGGGCCGTCACGTCGGCAGGGTCGGTCCATTCGGTCCGACCGACGTGGGCGTCCATCGCCTGGGTCATGTCCGTCTTGATCACTCCCGGGGCGAGATCGAAGGCCCTGAGGTGGTGCTCCGCGCCTGCCGCGGCCGTAGCTCCCGTGATCCGGGCCAGGGCTGACTTGGAGGCCGTGTAGGCGCTCATCAGTGGATCGGCCCGGGTCGCGGCCCCGGAGTTGATGTTGATGAAACGGCCGCCCCCGTGGTCGATCATGATCGGCGCGACAGCCCGAGTCACCAGGAACGGCCCCCGCACGTTGGTGACCATCACCTGCCACCACTGGTCGACGTCCGCCTCCCAGATGGGCACTTCGTCCTCGATCAGCCCGGCGTTGTTGACCACCAGGTCGATCGTCGGACGGGACCGACGCACGGCTTCGACCATGTCGTCCACTGCTTCGGCGTCGCTCACGTCGCAGGCCAGGGCCAGATGTGGGCGACCCGCCGCGGCCAGCTCCAGACGCACGGACTCCACACCTTCGGCCGAGCGGCCCAATACCACCACGAACCAGCCGGCATCAGCCAAAGCGTGGGTGAGATGGGCGCCGATGCCGCGAGTCCCACCGGTGATGATCGCGGTCTTCATCAGCGCTGCACCGCCCCATGCTCATCGGCCGCGCGCGCGACGGCCGCATCACGGGCGGCGTTGACCTCTTCGGTGCGCAGCGTGCGATCAGCGGCTCGGAAGGTCAACCGGAAAGCAAGCGACTTTGCCGCGGCCTCGATCTGGTCTCCGGTGTACACGTCGAACAGGGCTATCGACTCCAACAGCGAACCTGCGCCGTGACGTAGCGACTGTTCGACGTCAGCGTTGGGAACCGTTCGTGCCACCTGGAGGGCCACGTCGGACGTGGCCGGGGAATGCGTGGAGATCGGCTCGGCCTGAAGGCGATGGGCACTGAGCCTCGCCACGACGTCCAGGTCGACCTCCGCAGCCACGGTGCGCGGGGGCAAACCCAGGGCGGCAATCACCTTGGGATGGAGCTCGCCCGCCCAACCGAGGACCGTTTCGTCCTCCGACTCACCGACGGCCAGGCGCACGCAGCGACCCCGGTGCCACGGCATGCGGGTGTCGGCCACCGCGTGCACGGCGCGCAGACCGGCGGCCTCTGCCACAGAACGCGCCCACGCCACCGCATCACTGGCCTGCGCGGCTCGCCCGGAGCCCCACCATCCCGAACGTTCCACGGAGCCGCTGGCCAGCATCGCGACGTGCCACGGCTGGGCCGGCACGGCCTGGCGAATCTGCTCCAGCACCGAGTCGTCGGGCAAGGCACCGCCGGTCGGGGTGGGCGCGGAGGAGCCGGTGGCCTGAGCCACCGTGTCGATCTCGAACAAGGCCACGTCCTTTGCCCCCCGCGCGATATTGCGCCGTAGTGCCTCGGGCAATGTCTGCAGCAGCTCGGTGCGCATCAGCGGCGCTTCGTCCGAGAGGGGGTTGGCCAACACCAAGGCGGCTCGGCGCGGATCGGTCGCCACCAGCCCGAGCTCGTCGAACCTCTTTGCTCCGGTGAACGGATACGTCAGGACCTCGCTCAGACCCTGACCCGCCAACGCGCCCGCGATCGTGCGGCGTAACCGCTGATGCTGAGTCAGCCCCTTCCCCCCGGGGGCGGCCGGCACGGTCGAAGGGATCTTGTCGTACCCATCGATGCGGGCCACCTCCTCCACCAGGGTGGTGGGGTCGACCAGGTCCGGTCGCCACGACGGAGGCGTCACCGAGACCCGCTCGGGGTCCGGCCCCGAGTGGACGAGACACCCGATCGCCTCCAGGATCTCTGTGATCCGAGCCGGTGGGTAGTCGACCCCGACGTAGCGGCCGGGTAGCGACAGATCGAGGTTGAAGGAGTCCCGCTCGGGCCGGTGGTCGACGTCCGTGATGAGCGCATCGCTTCGCCCGCCCCCGAGCTCGACCAGAAGGTCCGCAGCCATCTGGGCGGCGACATCGCATAAGTCCGGGTCAACCCCCCGTTCGAAGCGCTTGGAGGCCTCACTGGGCAATCGGTGTCGCCGCGCTGTGCGCCCCACCGTCCGAGCGTCGAAGTGGGCGGACTCGATCAGCACGTCCGTGGTGCTGTCACAGACCTCGCTGGACTGCCCCCCCATCACTCCGGCCAAGGCGAGGACCGTGTCGCTCGCGCCGTCGGTGATCAGCAGGTCTTCGGCATGCAGCTTCCGGGCCACGCCGTCCAGGGTCGTCAATCCCTCCCCTGCCCGGGCGCGTCGCACCACGATCGGACCCTGCAGCTGAGCCAGGTCGAAAGCATGCAGCGGCTGGCCCACGGCCAACATGACGTAGTTGGTGACGTCGACGGCCAAGGAGATGGGACGCATTCCTGCCTGGGTCAGCCGGGATGCCATCCATCGGGGCGTAGGGGCGGACAGGTCCAATCCTCTGACGGTCCGGGCGACGTAGCGGTCGCACCCGGCCACACCCAGGATGGGTCGATCATCGCGCAGCTCCACCCCGAAGCCACCGGTCCCCGAGTCGTCGACCGCGCGCAGGGCGGGGTCGGTAAAGGTAGCGCCTGTGGCATGGGAGTACTCACGGGCGACCCCGCGCAGCGAGAAGCAGTAACCGCGATCGGGAGTGACGTTGATCTCGACGACCTCGTGGTCCAGGCCGAAGGTCGGTATCAGGTTGTCCCCGGGCCGGAGCGCATCGGCATCGTGCCCGAGATAGTCGGCCAGCACAATGATGCCGTCGGACTCCTGGCCCAGTCCCAGCTCCTTGGCCGAGCAGATCATCCCGGCACTGACGTGACCGTAGGTCTTCCGGGCCGAGATGCGGAAGTCGCCGGGGAGCACTCCGCCCGGCAGAATCACGGCGACCAGATCACCGACGGCGAAGTTGTGGGCACCGCACACGATCCCTTGCGGTGTGCCATCGGTGAGGCGCTGCCCGTGCTCACCGACGTCGACCAGACACCAGTTGATGGTCTTGCCGTTCTTCTGCGGCTCCGGAGTGATCTCCAGCACCCGACCCACGACCAGGGGCCCGGTGACATCGCCCCCGGAGAGGCCTTCCTCCTCCAACCCGACGCGGACGAGGTCGGCAGCGATCTGCTCTCCTGTCGCGGCGGAAGGAAGGTCGACGTACTCGGCCAACCACGGCACTGGAACCAGCATCAGATCTCCATCCCGAACTGCGCGGAGAAGCGCACATCGCCCTCGATCATCTCTCGCATGTCGGCGATGCCGTTGCGCAACATCAGGGAGCGCTCCACTCCCATGCCGAACGCGAATCCTTGGTATCGCTCAGGGTCGATGCCCGTGGAGCGCAACACGTTGCGGTTCACCATGCCGCAGCCTCCCCACTCGATCCACCCCGTGCCCTTGCAGGTGCGGCAGCCCGGATCGTCACCACGGCATACGAAGCAGCGGAAGTCCATCTCCGCGCTGGGCTCGGTGAACGGGAAGTACGAGGGGCGCAACCGGCTGACGATGCCCTCACCGAAGAGAGACTGGGCTAACCGGTCGAGAGTCCCTTTGAGATGGGCCATGGTCAGACCCTCGTCGATGGCCAGACCCTCGAGCTGGTGGAAGACCGGCGTATGGGTGGCGTCGAGCTCGTCGGTCCGGAACGTCTTGCCCGGGGCCGCGATGTAGAGCGGGGCGCCGCGCTCCAACAGGGAGCGGGCCTGCACCGGCGAGGTGTGGGTCCGCAACACGAGGCCGCCGTCGGCCGGCTGGACGAAGAAGGTGTCCTGCATCTGCCGAGCCGGGTGGTCGGCGTCGAAGTTGAGCGCGTCGAAGTTGAACCACTCCGCTTCCACCTGCGGGCCGTCAGCGATCTCCCAGCCCATCCCGACCATCACATCGGCCATCCGTTCGGCCATCAGTGTCAGCGGGTGCCGCCGCCCCAGCGGCCGGGCCCCAGGTACAGCGGTCAGGTCGATGGCCTCGTCGACCAGGATGCGCTCGTCACGCTCCACCTCGAGCTCAGCGTTGCGCGCGGCCAAGGCCTGGTTGACCCGGCCGCGAGCCTGTCCCACCAGCTTGCCGGACTGCGCCTTCTCCGCTGCGGGGAGCGTGCCGATCGACCGGTTGGCCAGCGCCAGCGGTGACTTCTCCCCCGCGTGGGCCAACCGCACCTCTTTGAGCGCATCGAGAGACGAAGCGGAGGCGATGGAGCTCAGGGCTGCCGCGACCAAGGCATTGATCTGCTCCGGGTCGGGGACACCGGAGGGCACGGGCTCGTCTGGGCTCATGGTTGCGGACACGCGCGCCAGTCTAAGGACGTTGAGCGTGGCCCGGGTGCAGCAGCGGTCGTGAGGTCACCGACTGCGCGCTGACGAGGAGGTATGCAGACACACCGTCGCGGCCATCGCCAGGTTGAGCGACTCTGCATGCCCGACGATCGGGACGGCAACGACCTCGTCGCACTGATCGCGGACCTCGGGAGGGAGCCCCCAGGCTTCGTTGCCCATCACCCCTGCGTGCGGAACCGTCAGGTCGACCTGAGACAAGGGCGTCGAGGAACCACCATCGGCGGCCAGGACACGCAGCCCGGCGTCGCGGCAGGCTGAGACT
>JBASAN010000241.1:0-18823 GCA_049650625.1 Ornithinimicrobium sp. | reverse complement strand
CCGAGAAGCGGTCGGCGACCAGCTCCCTCAGCACCGGCAGGCCGCTGGGGTAGTAGCCCACCCCGGGGAGGTAGGCCGCGCACTCGGACAGCGCTTCGGTGTAGGCCTCCATCAGCCAGGGACCGGCCGCGGCAGCCGTGGTGGTGAGATCGATATCGTCCGGCTGAGAACCGGAGGGGGTCAGCAGATGGTCCACCCGACCGCCGGGGACCACGGGTAGGTGCAGCACGCTGCCTGAGCCTTGACGGGTGCGTAGGTATCCCTGCTCCCGGAGTTCCTGGTAAGCACGGGTGACGGTGCTCCGGCTGAGGGCCATCGCCCTCATGAGCTCGCGCTCGCTGGGTAGGCGCGCTCCTGCAGGGAGGCGCCCGTCGGTGATCGCCCCCCGGATGCGGTCGGCCAACCCGGCGTACAGCGGTGCCTTGAGGTTCTGTGGCCCCACGGCCCGGGCCACCGAGCGGGCGGACAGGACACGTTGCACACCTCATCGTTGCACGATTGGCCTTCTCCAAGCAGGCCGCTCGCAGACGAAGCGGAGACCAATTCAATCCGCCAGGTCTACGGCTCCGAACTCCCTGTGGATCAACCATCGACAGCGGAGTTGCCATGACTGATCGCTATGTCCTCGTCATTCCGGTGGGCGCAGAGAGCCGCACCTTCGACCAAACCCTGGTGGGTCTGACCGGCCTGGGAGTTGCACACACGGTCGTCCCGCATGCGGAGTCGGCCCTGTCCTCGGCCGCCGCCAGTCCACCCGTGGCCGTCATTGTGCACGGCGGGAGCTCACAACAGGCGCTTCTTCGCGTCCTCGAGCGCCTCGTCGCCGCAGTCGAGTTCAGCGTCCCGGTCGTGGTCCTGGCCTCCGGCCTCCACGGGATCGACCGGACCCGTCTCCTGAGCTCGGGGGCCCACGACGTCCTCGATCTCCCGGTCTCCACCCCACGACTGCGACTGCAGCTCCTCGGCCTGCGCCGCTCGGGCCTGCGGGAAGGTCGCGCCCCAGAGCGCTTCGTCGTGGGTCCGTTGACGGTCGATGCCGGTCGGTGGGAGGCCTGGATGGACGGTCAGGAGGTCGCGTTGACCCGCAGTGAGTTCAACTTGCTCCTCGCCCTCGTCCGCGATCCCCATCGCACGGTGCCCCGTCGCGAGCTGGCCCGAGCCATCGACAGCCAAGCAACCTCGAAAGCTGTGGAGGCACACATCAGCAGACTCCGTAAGAAGATCACTGCCGTGCACGGGTCTCGCGTGATCGAACCCGTCCGAGGAATCGGCTATCGACTGGGCACGCTCGCGAAGGCTCAGAAGGCCGGCTGACCAGCCGCAGTGCGCCAGGGGCACCATCACCCCTGGACGCGTCAGTGTGAGCGGCGCCGGCTCAGCCGGACCCCGTGGACGACCAGGGGCACGATCAGCGCGGCCAGCAAAGACCCGGTGTAGAACGCCCAGAACAACGACACGCTGACTACAGCGAGACCGAGGTCAGCAACCCGGGCAGCCCCCAGACCCACAGGTCGCAGCCGCGAGGCGGGGCCGGTGAACCGCTCGGTGAGGCGTTGCAGATATCTCAACAGCAGTCCTGGCACGCTCGAGAAGGCGCCTCGTTCGGCGGGTCGGGTCGCTTGCTTGCCCTGCAGAGCGACCGCCGTGCGCAGGGCCCAGGTGCAGACGGGCGCGATGAGGCCCAACGAGATCACTGCCGCGACCGCCCAGGTGTCGGACAGTGTCCCTTGCGACGCCGAGACCAGAGTCCAGCCACACGCCAGGACGTAGAGCACGATGATGCTTGAGACCGCGTAAATCTCGATCTCGGTGATCGCCCGGGCCCCGTAACCGCGTGGTCGGGGCTCCGCTGGCTCGTCCACCGCCTTATTGTGCTGGACCGACCTGTATGCCGAACCGGCACGGGTCTTAGCGCGCCGTGGACCCCGAGGATCGCGAGGAGCGGCGAGCTCCTCCACCTTGCCCCGTATGCCCTGATGAGGACCGTCGAGGTCGGTCGGTGTTCTGTCGTCGGGGGCCACCGCCCTGCTGACCGCGCTGGCCACGCTGGCCGTTCCGCGGCGAGTCCTGACCTCGGACCGCTGCCTGCGCGGCGGGGGGCTTGACCAGCTTCACCCCTCCGGCGGGTCGAGGAGCCAGCTCACTGAGCATCGGATGACCCACTCGGACGCGGGTGGTGGTGGCCGTGACACCGGCAGCTCTGGTGAGCGCTTTGACGTCGCGCACCTGGTCGTCGGTCATCAGCGTGATCACCCGGCCGGAGGCACCGGCCCGGGCGGTGCGTCCGGAGCGGTGCAGATACGCCTTGTGCTCGACCGGTGGGTCAGCGTGGATCACGAGACCGACGTCGTCGACGTGAATGCCGCGAGCGGCGATGTCGGTGGCCACCAGCGTCGGAGCCTGTCCGGAGTGGAAAGCCTCCAGGTTGCGGGTGCGGGCGTTCTGCGCGAGGTTGCCGTGCAGCTCCACCGACGGCACACCACGGGCGTTCAGTTGTCGGGCAAGCTTCTTCGCACCGTGCTTGGTGCGGGTGAAGACCAGGCTGCGGCCGGGAGCCGAGGCCAGGTCGGTCAGCACGTCGAGGCGGTCGGCGTGCTCGATGTGCAGCACGTGGTGCTCCATGGTCGAGACCGGCGACTGCGCCGAGTCGGCGCTATGACTCACCGGGTTGGTCAGGAAGCGCTTGACCAGGATGTCGATGCCGCCGTCGAGGGTGGCCGAGAACAGCATCCGCTGACCCACTTTCGGCGTCCGATCCATCAGGCGCTTCACACCGGGTAGGAAGCCGAGGTCAGCCATGTGGTCCGCTTCGTCCAGCACGGTGATCTCGACCGCGTCCAACCGTGCGTGGCCGGTGGTGATCAAGTCCTCCAGCCGACCCGGGCAGGCAATGAGGATGTCCACTCCGTTGGCCAGCCCCTTGGTCTGCGGCTGCTTGCCGACTCCACCGAAGACGGTGAGGGTGCGCATCCCGACGGCGCGCGCCAAAGGCTCGATGCTCTCGGCGATCTGACCGGCCAGCTCGCGAGTGGGGGCCAGGATGAGCGAGCGGGGACGTTTGGCCAACCGGGGGGTGCCGGAGGCTGCCAACCGAGCCACGAGCGGCAGAGCGAAGGCGTAGGTCTTTCCAGACCCCGTCCGGCCCCGGCCCAACACGTCGCGACCGGACATGGAGTCCGGCAGCGTCGCCAGCTGGATGGGGGTCGGCTCCGTGATCCCTCGTTGGTTGAGGACGGCGACCAGAGGTGCGGGCACGCCGAGGGCAGCAAAACTCGATGTAGACAAGAAGAAGGCTCCAGAATGTTGGTGCGTGGTGTCCCGCCCAACACGCTGCGCCGACCGACATCCGTCGGAGGCGACGTGGCCCGCGTGGTGACCACGACGAACACGACACTCCGAGGCAAGACTGTGCGGAGCGTTGACTCCACACTACGCCCTCGTCAGACCGCCCACGGTGAACAACCTCCCTGTGGGCCGTGACCTTGGTCACGATCTGGCCTCAGTGGACGTCGGACCGCCGGGGGTCAAACTTAGGCCGATGCAGAGCCAAGCCCTCAATGCTCCGTGCAGGATGACTCTGCCTAGATCAACTCCAGTCCCTATTCTTACGCAATGCATACCTGATGAAGAGAATGCATTTGATTGCCGTTTAAACTATCTGAGTTTCCTCGAGCGTCACTTAGTTGCCATCCAATACGCGACGTATAGTTAATGTGACAAACCCGCAATCGAGGACTTTCTATGAGCGCTCTATCCTGGCTGACCACGCCCAGGACCATGGTGCTCCTGCCCTGCGTCGCTGCGGGATGTGCCGTGCTCTCCCGGGACTACGCGATGGCGGCCATCTTCGCCGTCACCTCCATGATCGCTCTCGCCTTCTGGCTCGTCGGAGCAACACGCCAGGCTGTCGCGGTGATCGACGGGGCCGACGAGATGATCGAGGAGCACCGGGCACACGCAGGGCGACACAAGGCCTCCCGGTTGCGATCCACGACGTCCGCCTGACTTATCGAGAGGGTGAATGTGACGACCGCCCCGGAACGCCAGGTCCAACGGCTTAGCGAGTTCAAGCACGAAGGACTCCTCTTCTCCGTCCGCGACCAGGGACCCCCAGACGGCAGTGTGGTGGTGCTCCTCCACGGGTTCCCCCAAGATGCCCGAGCCTGGGATGAGGTGGTGCCGGTCCTGCATGCGGCCGGGCTGCGCACTCTCGCGCTGGAACAGCGTGGATACGGTCCGGACAATGCGCCGCGTGGGGCTCGCTCCTACGGCCTACGTGCGATCGCGGGTGACGTAGTCGCCATGCTCGACGCGGCCGGCGTCGACCGGGCCCACCTCGCAGGACACGACTGGGGCGGCGCCGTAGCCTGGCATCTGGCCGGGACATCCGATCGGATTATCAGCGCCACGGTGCTCTCCACGCCTCATCCCGCCGCTCTGAGCTGGTCCTTCACCCGCAGCCTCCAAGGCCTATCGAGCTACTACATGGCCCTGTTCCAGCTACCAGCGCTGCCCGAGCGGGCGCTGGCTCCACGACTGCGGTCCTTCTATCTCAAGTCCGGCCTTCCCGACGAGCACGCCGCCCGGTATGCCGACCGGTTTGCCGACCCGTCCGCGCTCAGGGGACCGATCAACTGGTATCGGGCGATGCTGCGCCACCCTGCCAAGACCCCTCGCTCGCGCGTTCCGACGACCTACGTCTGGGGCAACAGGGACTTCGCCCTGGGGTCAGTGGCCGCGCGGCGCACCGCCAGCTATGCCCGCTCGGAGTACCGGTTCCTTGAGATCGATGCGGGTCACTGGCTCCCGGAGACGCACGCCGCGCTGGTGGCCCAGGAGATCGTCCACCGCGTTCAGGCCTAGGTAACCCCAGGATCACCCGTCCGCGTGGTCCTGCGGTCGAAGGTGCGCATTGAAGAACGCATCGATGCGCCCCCAGGCATCCGAGATGACGTCCGGCTCGGGCGCGACCCCGAGCACCCTGAAGAGGGGCTGCATCGGGCTCGGACCGGTCGGCAGCTCGTTCAGGAACGAGTGCCCCACCTCTGGGTACTCCGTGACGTCGTGCTCCACCCCGTGATGTACCAGCGCGGCTTCAAGGTCAGCCGTGGCTCCGCGCAGAACCCGATCCTGCCCTCCGTAGGAATCGACGACGGGGCACCGGATGGCGGTCGAGTCGAGATCTCGTGGGAGCGTCCCGTAGTTCGCGGACGCCGCCGAGTATCGGTCCGCATCAGCCGTCAACAACGCGAAACCCCCGCCCATACAGAAGCCGATGATCCCGAGCGCGTACCCCAGAACCGCAGGGGCACGGACCCACCACGGCGCGACGACGCCTCCGTGAGGTCGATATGCATGGTGCGGGGGTACCGCCCGCGAGACGGCGAACCCCAGTGCCTACAGTGAAGTATGGCTGGTCACGAGCTCAAAGATGCTGTCGTCGCCGTCGTCGGAGCCAGCGGGGTGCTGGGTTCGCACGTGGCGCGAGGAGTGGTCGAGCGCGGTGGCAGGGTCATCCTGGTGGGGCGTCGCGAAGAGCGGCTCGTCGATGTCGGTATCGATGACGCGACTATCGTCGTCGCCGACCTCGGTGACGCGAGTGCGGGCGATCACCTGGTGAAGGTCGCCCAGGAGAAGTTCGGTCGCCTGGACGGGCTCATCAACGCCGCGGGGGTCGTGGCATTCGGCAACCTCGTGGACACCGACGATGCCGTGATCGAGGAGCTCTTCTTCACGAATGTCATCGGCCCGTTGTGGATGCTGCGGCGGGCGGCTCCGCTGTTGGCCGAGTCACAGGGTTTCGTGCTCAACGTCTCTGCCGTGGTTGCCGACCAGCCGATGCCCGGCATGGCGGCCTATGCCGCCACGAAGGCGGCGTTGACCGGAGCCGACCGTGCGCTGGTCCGCGAGCTGCGGCGATCCAAGATCAGCGTGTATGACGTGCGTCCGCCGCATACCGAGACCGGGTTGGTCGACCGCGCCCTGTCCGGGCGGGCGCCCAAGCTGCCCGAGGGCCTGCCGCCCGAGCAGGTGGCCATCGCCATCATCGAGTCGATCGAGCAGGGGCGGCTCGACGTGTCGGCCGACGACATCACCACCTCGCCCACGAGCAGCTAACTCATCGTCAAACACCATCTCAGGAGAGAGATATGGCATTCAGCAACGGAGACAAGGTCAGCTGGAAGACCCCACAGGGTCCTACCCCCGGCGTTGTGAAGCAGAAGCGGGTCAACGACTTCGAGTTCGAGGGGCAGAACTTCAAGCCCACTGACGACGACCCCTACTACATCGTCGAGTCCGAGAAGACCGGGTCGCAGGCGGCGCACAAGGAATCGGCACTCACCGCCCGATGACGATGGCCACAGATGTCAGAGGTCCGCTCTTTGACGACTACCCTTACGCCGTAATCGGCGCTCGTGTGGGCGCCCCCCGGACGTAAGGAGTACTACTCGTGATCATCGACATCATCGGATTTCTCATCTTCGGCCTGTTCGTCGGGGCCGTCGCCCGACTGATCAAGCCCGGCAAGCAGAACTTGAGCATCGTCGCGACTCTGTTGCTCGGAGTCGTGGGCTCGATCATCGGCGGCCTGATCGCCTCGGCGATCGGCTCGGGCGATATCTTCGAGCTCAACATCATCGGTGCCATCGTGGCGATCATCGCCGCCGTGCTGTTGATCGGTGTCGCCGAAGGTATGTCGGGCAAGAAGCGCGTCTAAGCACCCGCAGGTCCGACCTAGGCGTTGTCGCCTCCCGTGGTGTCGGCCAACGACGGACCGCCCTCGCTGGCGGCTGTCTCCCCGACATCGGGCCGCACCCAGTGCTGGACCTCGTCGATGTCCCGGCCGTGCGCGCGTGTGAACGCACGCGCGTCGTGCCGGGCATCGGCCATCTGTTGCCGCAGGCCCGCGTAGCTCGCGCCGAGTCGCGGGACCCGGTCGATGACGTCCATCACCAGCCGATAGCGGTCCAGGCTGTTGAGCATCAACATGTCGAACGGCGTCGTGGTCGTGCCCTCTTCGATGTAGCCGCGGACGTGCAGGTTGGCGTGGCCAGTGCGTCGATAGGTGAGCCGATGGATCAGCCACGGGTAACCGTGGTAGGCGAAGATCACCGGCTTGGTCGCGGTGAAGATGGCGTCGAAGTCGCGGTCCGACAGCCCGTGCGGGTGCTCGTCCTCGCTCTGCAGGCGCATCAGGTCCACGACGTTGACCACGCGGATCGTGAGGTCGGGGATGGCCTCGCGCAGGAGGTCGGCTGCCGCCATCACCTCCAGCGTAGGCACGTCGCCGGCGCACCCCAAGACCACCTCGGGCTCTTCACCGCCGGTCTCCGTCCCAGCCCACTCCCAGATGCCCAGACCTCGGGAGCAGTGCTTGTCCGCCTCGTCCACACTCAAGAAGTTGGGCGCCGGCTGCTTGCCGGCGACCACCACGTTGACGTACTGCTTGGAGCGCAGGACGTGGTCGTAGGTCGACAGCAGCGTGTTCGTGTCGGGCGGAAGATACACCCGGATGATGTCGGCCTTCTTGTTGACCACGTGGTCGATGAAGCCCGGGTCCTGATGAGAGAAGCCGTTGTGGTCCTGTCGCCATACGTGGGAGCTGAGCAGGTAGTTCAGCGACGCGATCGGCCGACGCCACGGAATGTGGTTGGTCACCTTGAGCCATTTGGCGTGCTGGTTGAACATCGAGTCGACCAGATGGATGAACGCCTCGTAGGAGTTCATCATCCCGTGTCTGCCGGTCAGCAGGTACCCCTCGAGCCAGCCCTGGCACTGGTGCTCGCTCAGCATCTCCATCACGCGTCCACGGATGGCCAGGTGCTCTTGGCGGTCGTGGTCCTCCAGTCGAGCGTTCCATTGCTTGTCGGTGACGTCGTACACCGCCTGGAGCCGGTTCGAAGCCGTCTCGTCAGGCCCGAAGATGCGGAAGTTGTCCGGGTTGAGCCGGATGACCTCTCGCAGGAACTCGCCCAGCACGCGGGTGGCCTCGGACATCCCCGGACCGCTACCGTCCGCGGCGACACCGAAGTCGCGCCAGTTCGGCATACGTAGGTCCTTGAGCATCAAACCACCGTTGGTATGCGGGTTCTCCCCCATCCGCAGACCCACCGGGGGCGCAAGGTCCGCGACGCGCGACACCGGAGCACCCGCGTCGTCGAACAGCTCCTCGGGTCGATAGCTTTTCAACCAGTCGTTCAGGCTGGCCAGATGCTCCGGGGTGTCTCGAGCATTGGACAGGGGCACCTGATGGGATCTCCATGACCCCTCGGTCTGGTTGCCGTCGATCTCCTTCGGTCCGGTCCAGCCCTTCGGCGTACGGAAGACGATCATCGGCCACCGCGGCCGCTCCGGCTCCTCGCCGGCCGATGCCGCGTCCGCAGCACCCGCCTTGTGAGCCGCGATCTCGTCCAGCACCGTGTCGAGACACGTCGCGAAACGACGGTGGATATCCTCATGCGACTCATCGTCGAACCCGGCCGTGAAGAAGTGAGGCGTATGCCCGTAGCCACGCATCAGCTCTGCGAGCTCCTCCTCCGGGATCCGCGACAGGACGGTGGGGTTGGCGATCTTGTAGCCGTTGAGGTGCAGCACCGGGAGCACGACCCCATCAGTGATCGGGTTCACGAACTTGTTCGAATGCCAGGAGGTCGCCAACGGTCCGGTCTCGGCCTCACCATCACCGACGACCGTGAACGCGAGCACGTCCGGGTTGTCGAAGACCGCACCGTAGGCGTGTGACAAGGCATAGCCGAGCTCGCCACCCTCGTGGATGGACCCGGGAGTTTCGGGCGCGACGTGGGAGGGGATGCCACCAGGGAAGGAGAACTGGCGGAAGAGTCGGCGGATGCCGTCCTCGTCCCGGCTGATCTCCGGATAGGTCTGGCTGTAGGTGCCCTCGAGATAGGTGCTGGCCACCAGCCCGGGGCCACCATGGCCGGGGCCGGTCACGTAGATCGTGGACAGCGCCCGCTCGGTGATGGCGCGGTTGAGGTGGGCGTAGAGGAAGTTCAAGCCCGGGGTGGTGCCCCAGTGCCCGAGCAGACGCGGCTTGACGTGGTCGATCGTGAGCGGCTCGCGCAGCAGTGGGTTGTCGAGGAGATAGATCTGCCCCACCGACAGGTAGTTGGCAGCTCTCCACCAGGCATCGATGCGATCCAAGGTTGTCGGGTCCATGAGATCTCCTAACGTCTGTAGTGGATGCTACGCAGTGTGCCCTACGACACCTCAAACGCCTAGTGCCTGCCCGTAGGCTCGTTGTATGACCATGCCTGAGGCCAGCGTGGTGTGCCTCACTGTGGCGACTGCCTGGCACGCCGGGTTCCAGCTCACGGTGACCAGCGTGGTGTATCCAGCCCTCGTGGCGGTCCCTCACCAGGACTGGAGGCGGGCGCACACGGCGCACGGTCGGGCGATCACCCCCGTCGTCGTCCTGACCTACGGCGCGCTGTTGACGGCCCTCACGTGGTCCTTGTGGTCCCAGCCCTCCGATCCCGCAGTATGGGTGTGCGCAGGCGGCGCGGCCTTGTCGATGTCGGCGACCGCATTCGCGGCGGCCCCCACGCACCGTGAGCTTGCTCGACGCCGGGACCCGAGGCTGTTGAGGCGGCTGATCGTGAGCGATCGAGTGCGAGCCGTAGGGGCGGGGGTGGCCTTCGCGGCGGGGGTGGTCGCCCTCGCGACCTAGCCTGGCCGCGCAACAATGCTGGGCTACTGCGAGATATTGATCTCAATCCGGTCCAGCAGAGCCTCCACGGCCATCTCGAACTCCTCTTCCGCGTGGTCCTCGCTGAGCAGCGGCCGCAGACGGCGCACGGTGGGTGCGTCGTCGAGGCCACGCATACCGTCCTGGTGAGGCACCGTCGCCTCTCCTTCGTCCAGCGCTTCGTCGACAGGGCCGGTGCTCGCTCCCCGGATGCCGCACTCGAGCAGCAGGTGGCCCAGCAGGAAACTGGTGAATGACCGGTACGTCTCGGCCACCTGCGCGTCCGAGAAGCCGTGACCGGACAGGGTGGTGAGGAAGTCCTCGACCAACTCGATGCTACGCAATGGCGGCCTGAGCCAGGGGGCGGCAGGGTGTTTGGTCGCGACCAGCGGGAAGACCTCAGGATGCTTGATCGCGATCGCACGGACCTCGTGGGAGTACGCCTGCAGGTAGCCCTGCCAGGTCCCGGTGAGCTGCCGGTCGAGTCGTTCGGGCAGACCCACCAGGACCCTGGCGATGACGGCCTCCAAGAGGTCCTCCCTGCCGGGCACGTAGCGATAGATCGCCATCGCTTCGACGCCCAATGCTGCACCCAGCTTGCGCATGGTCAGCGCTTGGGCGCCGTGCTCGTCCATGAAGGCCAAGGCGGCGTCGACGATCCGCTCCCTGCTGAGCCGTTTTGTGCCCCCCGGGGCCGGGTGCACCGTTTTGAGCGTCATGGTCCCTTCCCTTGGACGTTCCCGATGAGACACGGCCCTACCAGGATGTCACTGAGTCCTGTCAATGGAAACGGGATCGTGACGTCCCACTCTTCCGGACTGCCTAGCTCACGCCCACACCGGCGTCGACCTTGCGGTGGAAACGCATGCCGGCCAGCCCTCCGAGGATGGCTGCGATCAGCGCGATAAGGACGACCGCTGCGCCGGCTACGACGGCGGTCAACGTCCGATCCGCCTCGTTCACAGGAACGGCCGGCAGGCCGGTCAACTGCGACCCGACGTCGAACTGGTCACCGACGAAGTAGCCCACCACAGTGAAGAGGGCAGCCATGACCAGGGCCCAGACCCACACGGCCACGCCCTGGCGGACTCCGTCGAAACGCGCCATCCGGCCGGCGACGTAGCCGCCGCAGAAGTATCCGACGAACAGCACGACCAGCAGCACGACCCCGCCGACGATCCCAGCGGACTGCGGGTCCTGGGAGATCTGCTCCACATCCGTCCCGGTGTTCTGGTCCACCAGCGCACCGGCACCGGCGACGATGGCCGCCAGTAGCACGATGGCGCCGGTGGCGCTCAACCACCCGAAGAAGGCCGAACCCCACTTGATCCCACCGAACTGCCGGCGCCCGTGGTCCACTTCCGTTCGGTCCACGTCCGTTCGCTCCGCTTCCGGGCGGCGCCCCATCGGCGGATCCTCACGTGACTCCGATAGGGGAGCGTTCTCCGGGTAGCTCATCAAAACTCCCTTGTGCTGAGGTGGATGCCTGTAGTCAACGTACGCGTGAAACCGGGCGGCGCAACTGATAGCTCCTCAGCCGCACCCCCTGCCTGGTCCTAGCTCGTCGGCGCCCCGTCCTTGGCGCCGCTATCTTCGGTAGACGCACCCGAGCTCTTTCGCAGGGCCCGGCCCTTCTCGACATCCTCGGCCTGCTTCGCCTCGGTCTTCTCGATCTTGGAGGTGTCGCGAGCGGGCAGCTGTATCTCTTCCTCGGCCTGAATCCCGCCCTGAAGCTCCCGAGCGCGCTCCAGCTCGGCGTCGAGCTCGGCTCCCAGCAACAAAGCGATGTTGGTGATCCACAACCACAGCAGGAAGATGATCACGCCGGCCAGCGAGCCGTACGTGCTGCTGTAGCTGGAGAAGTTCGCCACGTAGAAGCCGAACCCGACCGACGCGAGGATCCAGACCACGATGGCGAAGGTTGCGCCGACACTGATCCATCGGAACTTCGGCTGCTTCACGTTCGGTGTCGAGTAGTACAACAGAGCGACAGTGAGCATGGCCAAGATCAGAATCAGAGGCCACTTGGCGATCTGGAACACCATCACCACGGTGGAGCTCAGCCCGATGGTCGATCCTATCGTCGTCGCCACCGATCCCGAGGCGACCAGCAGAAGGGCGATGAGGACCACCATGACCACCATCACCAGGGTGATGAGCAGCATCATGGGGCGCAGCTTCCATACGGGTCGGCCTTCACCGATCTCGTAGACGCGGTTCATCCCTCGGCTGAACGCCATGACATAGCCCGAGGCTGACCACAGCGCCGTCGCCAGACCGACAACAAGCGCGACTCCACCGCCAGGCGAGGTGGCCAGACTCCGTACCGTTGGCTCCAGCGTCGAGGCCACCGAAGCACCACCGACGCCGGTGATGATGTCGGTCACCGCAGTCACTGTTGCGTCCGCCTGTCCCACCAGGCTGAGTAGCGACAAGATCGCAATCAGAGCGGGAAAGAGGGCCAGCACCGCGAAGTACGTCAGGGCCGCCGCGAGGTCCGTGCACTCGTCGTCGGTGAACTCCCGCCACGTCTTCCGAGCTGTGTACTTCCAGGTGGGGCCGGTCACGTCTGCGACATCGTCCGGTTTGGCCTCGGACTCAGGATCGGGTGGGTCGTCCTGGACTCTCGGTTGCTCGTGGTCTGCCGTGCTCTGATGCCCGCCGTCATCGCTCGCCAGGCGCTCATTCGTCGCCGCTTCCTTCGATGTCTTCCGGCTCGCTTTGTCCTTCTTCGACAGGCCCAGCATCATCGGTGGGCCACGCGGCGCAGCACACCGGTCATCATGGCCAGGACGGCCACCGCGGCCAGCGCGGGAGCTGCTCGCCTCAGGGCGTCGGCCCGGGCGCTCGGGTCCTCCAGCGTGGCCTGTGCCCGCTGTCTGGCGGCGGCCACACGCTGCTGAGCATGGGACTTCACGTCCAGCTTGGCGCTGATGGCGTCGACGGTCTGGCTGAGCTCAGCGCGAGTCGCTGCAATCTCCGCTTCGATCTGCGCGGGGTCCGTCGAGACCCCCTCCGGAGCCTGCTCCGGGTGGTCCGTCGTGCTGGCGGTGTTCATGATGAGGCGTGCTCCTTCACGGTGGCCACGTCCTGCTTGACGTTGGCGATGGTGCGTTCGGGGCTGGGCTTGGCCTGTTGAACCTGCTTCTTGCCCATCAATGCCACAATTCCGGCGGCCGCAAGAAGGACGACCGTCACGATCAACGCCGCCGCCCACGCCGGAAGCACCAGGCTCAGGGCGATGATCGCGGTCGCTACTGCCGCGCCCATCCCCAGCAGCGCCAGCACGCCGCCGGCGCCGAACATCCCTATCCCGGTCCCCGCGTGCTTGGCCTTCTCTGACAGTTCGGCCTGGGCCAGTCTCATCTCGTCCCTGATGAGCGTCGAGGTCTGCTCGGACAGACGAGCCATCAGCTCCCCGGTGGAAGCGGACTCTCGACGCTCCGTGCTCGCCTCAGACATGGAACTCGTCCGAAGTGTCGCTCCGCTGGTCACCAACCTCGCTGAGACTGGACTCGGTGCCATCCGAGGTGACCTCGTCGGCCTTCTGCTGAGCGCGGCGCTTGCCCTGCTGCACCTTGGGGTTGTTCCACAGCGACTCGGCCTTCTCGCTGAGCTGGTCATAGCGCTCGCGACCAGCGCGTGCTCCCAGCACGTATCCGACTGCTGCGGCTGCGGCCATCGTCAGTTTGCTCATGGTTCTCCTCGAGGGTGAGTTTACGTAGTAAACAGTGCTCGAACCATACCCCCAATGGCGCAATTCGTCGCTAGAAGTCGATAACCGCGCGAGGTGCTCCGTTGCTGCGCACCAACGCGCTCAGCAACCGACCGGAGACCGTGCCCCGTCCCAGGCCGATCTCCACCAGGTCGTCGAAAGCGTCAGCCTGGGCCGCGGCGGCCCGCAGACCCATATCGAGCACCCCAGGCACTCGGACGGCCCTTGATACCGCTGCGGTAGTGGCGAGGTGTGGACCGAGGAGTCGACGCACCGCCCGGGCGTAGGCCTGCGAACGGGTCCGCGCAGTCCCCGGCCCGACGGCGCAGACACCGGCGAGGGCCCCCGTAGCCACGGCGTAGTAGATACCTTCTCCCGTCAGCGGATTGATCAGTGAAGCCGCGTCACCGACGTAGAGGATCGGCCCACTCGGATGGCGGAAGTACGGCGCGGACAGCGGCAGATGATGTCCCAACCACTGCCCGGCTCCCGCGGTGCTGCCGGGCAGCATCGCCTCGATCTGCTCGATCATCAGCGGTTTGCTCAGGGGCGCACGCAACCGGCCGGAGTGCAGTACCTCGCCGTATCCGATGTTGGCCCAGCCATCCCCCCGGTCGAAAGACCAGGCATACGACGGCTGCCGGCTCTGCCCGAACCGGATGACCTGACGTCCGACCCGTCCCGCGGGGGTCGGCGCGTATCCGCGCAAGGCCATGGCCACCTTGCCGCGGGTCAGAGACGTTTCACGTGCCTCCCGACGCACGGTGGAGTGCGCACCGTCGGCGGCGATGACCAGCCGAGCCTGGATGCTGCCGTTGAGGATCACCCCCTCCGCCGTGGTCGTCACCGTTCGGACCCGGCAACGGCGGAACTCCGCCCCCCGGCCCACCGCCGTCGTGGCCAGAGCGGCGTCGAACGTCGCCCGGGGCACCACCACGGCCGGCCTGGACATCTGACGCACGACGCCGATGTCGCCGTTGGCCAGCTCCAGGGTGGAGATCTCAGGATGGCCGGCAAACGTCGTCGGACCCCCGAGAGCACCGACCACGTCCAGGGCGTGCGGGGCGATTCCGTCGCCACAGGACTTGTCCCGGCCGATAGCGGCACGGTCCAAGATCAGCACCCGCGCCTGCGGACACTGGGACAGCGCGGCCAAAGCAGCGCAGCTGCCCGCCGGACCTGCGCCGACGACCACGAGATCCCACACCTTGACCACCCCTTCCCGCCGGCGTTGACCAGCTCGTTGCCTGCGATCTGGTGCCACGTGACCCTACGTGCCGACCATGCAGCACTCCACGGCAGCACCGTCCGCCTCATGGCGACGCTGGACAGGCACCTTGGTGCGAGGGCTCCTGGGCGACCTAGGATCTGTGCGTGACCCAGACGATGCGCCTCGAGCAGCCGATGACCGAACAGCACCTGTGGATGCGAGCAGAAGTGCGCAACACCGAGCGTCGGGCACCCATCACCCCCACGGATGCCGGCACGCTCGTCGCCTCCGGGGCGCAGGTGACGGTCGAGCGGTCCAGCCAGCGCATCTTCGACATCGAGGCCTATGCGAGCGTGGGCTGCGAGATCGCCGATACCGGGTCCTGGGTCGATGCACCGGCCGATGCCTTCATCGTCGGCATCAAAGAGCTTCCGACCGAGCCCGAGGCGCTGCGCCATACCCACATCTACTTCGCCCACGCCTACAAGGGTCAGGACGGTGCAGAAGAACTGCTGGCGCGGTTCACCCGGGGCGGGGGTGAGTTGTTGGACGTCGAGTACCTGACGGCGAACCAACGTCGGGTCGTGGCCTTCGGCTACTGGGCCGGCTACGTCGGAGCGTCACTAGCCCTGCTGCAGGCTCGCGACGCTCTCATCGGGCCCTTGGCGCCGATGGGGCGTGCAGAGTTGGACCGGTCGGTGCGGCAGAGCTCCTCGGGCCCGGGATCAGCGTTGGTCATCGGGGCTCGCGGGCGCAGTGGCCGCGGAGCCGTGGATGCGCTGGTCGGAGCCGGATGGGACGTGACGAAGTGGGGTCTGGTCGACACCGCCGACCTCGACAAGGACGCGTTGCTCCGTCACGAGCTGCTGGTGAACTGCGTGGTGACGCATCGCCCGCAGGAGCCCTTCGTCACCTCGGACGACATCGGCGCGAAGGGACGTCGCCTGCGAGTCATCGGGGACGTCACCTGCGACGTCACCTCAGCGAACAACGTGCTGCCGATCAACACCTCGGTGACCTCGTGGGATGTCCCGGCCCGACGCCTTGGTATGCCGAGCGACGGGGAACGCCTGGACGTCATCGCCATCGACAACCTGCCCTCGCTGCTGCCGCTGGAAGCGAGCGTGAGCTTCTCCGCCGACTTCACCCCGCTCCTCGTCGACCTCGCCGAGCGGACCGGGCCGTTTGCCGCCGCCCAGGAGACCTTCCGGCAGGCCACCGCGGCCCTTCAGCGCGGCTGACCGGTCACGCACCACGGACTCTCAACAGGCGGTGCGGAGAGCCCGGTGTCACAGTGGGGAGCTCATGCCCCACCAACGAAGGAGATCCGAATGGGTATCGCGGACAAGATCAGCAACTCCAGCGAGGACGCCAAGGGAAACGCCAAGGAAGCCGCTGGCGACGCCACGGGGAACGAGCAGATGCAGGCTGAGGGCAAGGCAGACCAGGGCAAGGCAGACCTGAAGCAGACGGGCGAGAAGGCGAAGGACGCGTTCAACGACGCCACCAAGTAGCCCCTCTCGTTGCTGAACCACCCAGCCGCACGCACCCGGTCTCGCCGCCTGTGTGCGGCTGGGTCGGGTGAGGCATCCGCTCCTGGGTCGTGCCGCATACTGACCTGATGTCGTCCCAAGCTCCGCCGGCAGTTGTGCTGATCCGTCCTCGTCACTTCACCCCCAACCCGGCCACGGCCGTGGACAACGCGTTCCAGTCGTTGGACTCCACGAGGGACGCGGCACAGATCGCCGAAGATGCCTACGCCGAAGTCACGCGGGTGGCCGAGGCTCTCACCGAGTCCGGCATCCGGGTGCACGTCTTCGAGAACGAGAGCGCCACCCATCCCGACTGCGTCTTCCCCAACAACTGGTTCTCCACGCACGCAGGGGGCTACGTCGCGATCTACCCCATGCACTCGGAGAGCCGACGGATCGAGCGGCGCAGCGACATCATCGAGATGCTGAAGCGCGACTACCGCGTCCAGGAGGTCACGGACTACTCCGGGTTGGAGTACGACTCCATCTTCCTCGAGGGCACCGGCGCCATGGTGCTGGACCACACCAGTCGGCTGGTCTTCGCCGCCCGCTCCAACCGAGCAAACTCGATGGCGCTGGAGCGGTTCTGCACCCGGTTCGGCTACGAGTCGCTGGTCTTCGACGCCGTCGACAGCGCTGGCCAGCCGATCTATCACACCAACGTCATGATGTGCATCGGCACCGCCTTCGCGATGGTCGGGGTTGAGATGATCCCGGACCAGCGACGCCGCGCCGACGTCGTCGAGGCGATCGAGGACTCCGAGCGCGCGCTGATCCCGTTGCGTACGGACCAGATCCTGGACTTCGCCGGCAACGCCATCGAGCTGCAGAGCCCTCAGGGCCGGATCCTGGTGATGTCCAGCCGCGCCCACCGCAGTCTCGACCCCGATCAGATCGACATCATCGAGCGCAGCTGCCGCATCCTGCCGGTGGACGTGCCGACCATCGAGCTCGCCGGGGGATCAGTCCGCTGCATGCTCGCCGGCGTGCACCTCACCCCCCGCCGGGTCACGAAAGAGGCCTGACCCGGCGGCTCGAAAGGTTGCCGGTTGCCAGCATTGCTGGAACGCTGTGCGGACTCACACCTGAAAAGAGCCCACTTATGTCCGCTGGCACCGTCGGCTTCGCCATTCTGATCCTGGGGTTGTTCCTCTTGATCGGAAAAGTCATCCGGGTGAAAACACCCGCCGTCCAAAAGTTGTTCTTGCCCAGTTCCATCATCGGTGGGTTCATTCTGCTCTTCCTGGGACCGCAGGTACTCGGCAAGATCGGGGGCCCCGAGAACGGTCTCTTCACCGCCGACATGCTGTCGATCTGGGCCACCCTGCCGGGCTTGTTGATCAGCATCGTCTTCGCCACCCTGTTCCTCGGCAAGGAACTGCCGAAACCTAAACAGGCAGCAGAACTGGCCGGGCCGCAGTTGTCGTTGGGCATTGCCTTGGGCTCTGGCCAATACATGATTGCGCTCCTCCTGGCTGTGGCCGTCCTGGTGCCGCTCCTCAACGCCGAGCCCATGGTGGGCGCTTTGCTGGAGATCGGCTTCGAGGGTGGACACGGGACGGCGGCCGGTATGCGGGGTGCGCTGGAGGACGTGGGCTACGGCAGCGGGGCCGACATCGCTATCGGCATCGCCACGGTCGGCGTGGTCGGCGGCATCGTGATCGGCATCATCTTGATCAACTGGGCAGTGCGCACGGGTAGGACGCAGATCGTCAAGGGCAACGTCGAGGCTTCGATCGAAGAGCAGAAGGGCCTGTACGCGGCGGACGAGCACTACCCCGCCGGTGAGCTCACCTCACGTCCGGCCTCCGTCGAGCCGCTGTCGCTGCACGCCTCCATCGTCGCTATCGCCATCTTGCTCGGCTGGCTCTTCCTCGAGGCCCTGAAATGGATCGAAGGCGCCACCTACGGTGACTCTTTCGAGCTCTTCACCTTCGTGCCCCTGTTCCCGCTCGCCATGCTCGGCGGCGTCTTCGTGCAGTTCGTCGCCGAGAAGATGGGCGCGGACCGTCTGATCGACGACCAGATCATGTTGCGCATCCAGGGTTTGGCGCTGGACTTCCTCATCATCGCGGCGCTCGCCACACTGTCGCTCGAGGCCATCGGCAACAACATCGGCTCGTTCCTGATCCTGTGCGTCTTCGGCATCGCTTTGAACGTGGGTCTGCTTCTGTGGCTCGCCCCGCGGGTCATTCCGGACTACTGGTTCGAACGTGGGATCGGTGACTTCGGCCAGTCCATGGGCGTGACCGCCACTGGGCTTATCCTGATGCGCATCGTGGACCCAGACGCTGAAAGCCCGGCCTTCGAAGCCTTCGGCTACAAGCAGCTGGTCTTCGAGCCCTTCTTCGGGGGTGGTCTGATCACTGCGGCGGCGGTGCCGTTGATCTATCAGACGGGCCCCTATCCGCTGCTGATCGGCATGACGATCCTGTTCATCACCTCGGTCGGAGTGGGTTTGTGGCTGTTCGGTCCGGCGGCCAAGAGGGCCAGGGCCCGAGAGAAAGAAGCCGAGACCAGCACGGCTGACGCCTGAGACGGCACAGATGACTCGTTCAGACCACTGACGACGAATTGGACCTTTCCTAAGGAGCCAATTCTCCTCAGACTGGATCCATGAGCGACACCGGAACCCAACGACGACAGCTCGCCAACCTCGG
>JBASAN010000240.1:0-5301 GCA_049650625.1 Ornithinimicrobium sp. | reverse complement strand
GCGAGCCCCCAAACGGAATCGAACCGTTGACCTTCTCCTTACCATGGAGACGCTCTACCGACTGAGCTATAGGGGCTGGTGCGCGACCCCGGGCAACGCCCGCTGGCTCGCAGCGCTGTGCAAGATTACACGTCACCCCCCAGCGCAACGAAATCGGTGAGGGTGGGTCACGACGACCCCGGTGGGCAGCGGGCCGCGCGATCAGTCGGACTGGCTCACCGTGCCGATCATGTGCTCCCGTTCGCCCGCCCGGTCGGTCACGGCAAAGGCGTATCCCACGTCGCTCCGCCGGAGACGAAGCGCGACCGTCGAGGGAAGGAGGATGGGTTTACGGAACTCCACACGGACCGTATGCCGGGGGCCTAGGCGGCCTTCGAGGGCGCCAAGAGCACGAGCGTGAGTCCACATGCCGTGCGCGATGGCCCGGGGAAACCCGAACGCCTTCGCGGCCAGCGAGCTGAGATGGATCGGGTTGACGTCACCGGCGACGGCGGCAAAACGCCGCCCCACATCTGACCCCACTCGCCATTGGGCGACCGAGGCCATCGCCGCTGGGTCCTCAGCCCTGCCGTCCCGTTCACCCTCGGAGACGGACGCCGGAGCCGAGGGCTGCTCGCCGACGCCGCGGACCAGGTAGGTGCTTCGCCCCCGCCACACCTCTTCCCCGCCGGAGGTGACCTCACCCACCAGGTCGAGGGCAACTCCTTTGGGGTGGGGCGTGAGACCCCCTGCGTGGACACTGAGGCGCAGCCGCTCAGCGACCCCCACCGGTCGGTGCATGGTCATCGTGTTGGCGATGTGGACCATGCCGGCCATAGGAAACGGGAAGTCGGGCGAGGCCATCAGATGGACCTGCAGTGGGAAGGTCAGCACGTGCAGATAACTCGTCGGCAGGTGGTCGCGCATGGCGACCTGCAGGAGATGGCAGTAGTCCGCTAGCGCGCGGACGTCGATCTCGACGTTCTCCAGCAGCACCACCCTCCCGGGCAGCGATGCGGCTGAGCCGTCACCACCGGACTTCTTGCGCTGGGTGGCCGCCACCGCGATCAGACGACCGATCGACGGCACCCGATCGAGCGTCTCTGCGGGGGCCTGGGAGACCGAGTCGGCGCCGTGGGGGCTCGAAGTGCTCACCGTCGGACTCAGGCTCCGATCTGAGACTGACCGCACACGCGGAGCACCTGACCCGTCACGGCGGCACTCGCCGGGTCGGCGAAGTAGGCGATGGTCTCGGCGACGTCGACGGGCTTGCCGCCTTGCTGCACCGAGTTGAACCGGCGCGCGAACTCGCGGGTGGCCACGGGGATCTTGCCGGTCATCTCCGTCTCGATGAATCCGGGCGCGACCGCGTTGACGGTGATCCGCCGGTCGCGCAGGTGAGGAGCGAGGGCTCGGACAGCGCCGATCACCCCGGCTTTGCTTGCGGCATAGTTGGCTTGACCACGGTTTCCGGCGATGCCGCTGGTCGAGGCCACGGACACGATTCTTCCGCCGTCTGCCAGGCCTCCGGGGACCCACGGGTCGAGCAACACCTCGTTGATCCGCAGCGCAGCCTTCAGGTTGACGTCGAGCACGCTGGACCAGCGTGCAGCATCGGTGTTGGCCAGCAGCTTGTCCCGAGTGATGCCAGCGTTGTGCACGATGGCGTGGATGCGCGCCTGATCACCGAAACGGCCGGCGACGTGGTCGGCAATCGTTCGTCCTGCTTCGGGTGAGGTGATGTCCAGCTGCAGCGCGGTCCCGCCCAGCCGGTTGGCCACGGCCGACAGCGCGTCCCCGGCCGCCGGGATGTCCACCGCCACCACTGACGCACCGTCGCGGGCGAAGACCTCGGCGATGCCGGCTCCGATCCCCCGAGCGGCGCCGGTGACGACCACGACGTGGCCCTCGAACGGCCGGTCCGAGGTCGCCACAGCGTGACGGTGTGACCCGATGCCGATGGGCTGACCGGAGACGTATGCCGACCGCCCCTCCAGGAGGAACTTCAGGGTCGAGGCCGTCCCGCTGGGGGAGGCGTCGGACACCTGGACCAGGTTGGCTGTGCCCCCGGCGCGCATCTCCTTGCCGACGCTGCGCACGATGCCATCCAAGGCCTGGCACACCGCCGAAGCCTGCACGCTGCTGACCTTGTGCGGAGCCACCCCGATCACGACGACTCGACCGCTGGGCTCCATCGCCTTCAGCGCGGGTCGCAGCATCGCCCGGACCTGCTCCAAGTCGTCCAGATTGCGGGCCATGGTGGCGTCGAGGACGATGGCCCCGATCGTGCCCTCGTAGGCCGGGAGGCTGGGTTCACCGGCAGCGTGGGGACCGGAGTCGACCAGGGCCTGCGTGGTCTCCACCCCGAGGAGGTCCAGCGTCCGGGTGGCGATATCTCCACCACCGATTGTTCCCAGCACGACGCCACCCGACGGCATCCGACGACCGCGACGAAGGGTCGAGGGCTGCGGCATACCCAGCTGTTTGGTGACCGCTTTGCCGACCGGGTTGCGGGTCAGTGAGGTGTAGAGATCTGCCATCAGACTGCCTCCAGAATTGCGACGACTCCTTGACCGCCTGCCGCGCAGATCGACACGAGACCTCGCGACCCGGGGCCGCGCTCCGACAGGCTCTTGGCCAGCGTAGCCACGATGCGCCCGCCGGTGGCGGCGAACGGGTGACCCGCGGCCAACGATGAGCCGTGGATGTTGAGCTTGGTCCGGTCGATGCTGCCCAGCGCGGCGTCCCGTCCGAGCCTTTGCGTGCAGAACTCCTCACTCTCCCACGCAGCCATGGTGGCGAGCACTGTGGAGGCGAAGGCTTCGTGGATCTCATACTCGTCGAAGTCCTGCAGTCGCAGCCCTTGCCGGTCCAGCAGACGCGATACGGCGTAGGCCGGGGCCATCAGCAGACCCTCGTCGCCGCAGACGTAGTCCACAGCTGCCACCTCGGCGTCGACGATGCGGGCCAAGGTCGGCAGGTGGCGTTCGCGGGCCCAGTCCTGGTCGGCCACCAACACCAGAGCCGCACCATCGGACAGGGGGGTCGAGTTGCCGGCGGTCATCGTCGCGCCCTCACCCTTGCCGAAGACCGGCTTGAGCTTGGCCAGAGCTTCGGCGGAGGTGTCCGGGCGCAAGCCCTGGTCTCGAGTCATCCGCAGATACGGAGTGGCGAGGTCGTCGAAGAAGCCGGACTCCCACGCAGCGGCGAGGTTGTGGTGGCTCGAGGCCGCCAGCACGTCCTGCGCCTCACGCGTGATCCCCCACGTCTTGGCGGTGATGGCCTGGTGTTCGCCCATCGACAGTCCGGTGCGCGGCTCAGAGTTCCGAGGGGTCTGCGGTGTGAAGTCGCGCGGGCGGATGGCGGCCAGTGCACTGAGCCGCTGCGGCAGGGTCTTGGCCCGGGACGCCTTCAGCAGAGCGGCGCGCAACCCGTCGCTGACCGCGATCGGGGCGTCACTGGCGCTGTCCACGCCGCCGGCGATGCCGACGTCGATCTGTCCCAGAGCGATCTTATTGGCCACGTGGATGACGGTCTCGAGTCCGGTGCCGCAGGCCTGCTGGAGGTCGTAGGCGGGGGTGCTGGGAGCCAACGCGGAGCCGAGCACGGCTTCGCGCGTCAGGTTGAAGTCTTTGGCGTGCTTGAGCACCGCCCCTGCCGCGACCTCACCGAGACGCTCACCCGCGAGACCGAACCGCGCCACCAAGCCGTCCAGCGCGGCGGTCAGCATGTCCTGGTTGGACGCGGCGGCATACCCCCCACCGGCCTTGCCGAAGGGAATTCGGTTGCCCCCGACGATGACCGGCACGCGGGGCAGGGGCGTGGATCCGGCGGTGACCTGCGGGCTCGAGGACATCTGCAACTCCTGGACGTTCACGGGTGAGGGTATGACTCGGCAAATAACTGGTACCGACCGTAGCAGGTACGCGGAGTACTCGGTACTATCTCGGGTATGAGTATCCAACCGCAGGAGCGCGCGGAGCACCGAGACGGTCGCGACGCCCGGTGGGAAGCCCACCGGGCCACCCGTCGTCGCGAACTGGTCGAGCACGCCCTACGGGCCATTCGTGAGCACGGTCCGGGGGTGGGTATGGACGAGATCGCCGCTCAGGCCGGGACGAGCAAGCCGGTGCTGTATCGCCACTTCGGGGACCGCAACGGCGTGTACCTCGGGGTGGTCGAAGCGGTCGACGCCCGGGTGCTCAGCGACCTCGGTGTCGTGGCGGACACCTCGGGCTGCGGCCCCGACGGCACCCCCGCAGACGTCACCGGGCTCATCACAGCGATGGTGTCGGCCTACCTCGAGTTGGTCCAGCGGGATCCGGAGATCTATCGCTTCGTGGTCTCGCGTCCTCTGATCGAGACGGGCTCGAGCACGCACTCCAGTCCCGGCGACCCGGTCCTGACCTTGACCGGCCGTATCGGCGACCGGCTAGCCCAGATCCTGAGCGCCCACCTGCACCGCCTGGGCCGCGACCCTGCCCCCGCGGTGACCTGGGGCCACGGCATCGTCGGCTTCGTCCGCGCCGCCGCAGACCAGTGGGTCACCCACCGCCCACCCGGGAGCACCGCTGAGACCGTGACCGCCGAGGTCATCGAGATGTTGCGCCCCGCCCTAGAGACCACCCCATCGCCCGCACCCGAGGAGACCCCATGACGACCACCCAGGACAGCCGAGCCGGACGCGACCTGCGAGACGAGCTTCACGCGGGCCCGGCGGACCGGATCAGCCCGCTGGGTCAGGCCCTGCGCGACGCCACCGCCGGGCGGTGGGCCCACATCCGCGAGCTGGCCCGACACACCTTGCCGCCCGAGCTGATGCAGCGTGACGCCGGGCTGACGATGCCGCAGGCCCGGGACTGGACCCGCGAGACCCTCGCCACGCTGACCGCCCGCGGGTTCACGACCAGCGGCTACCCCAAGGAGTACGGCGGGCACGACGACATCGGACGTTCAGCGATCGACTTCGAGCTGTGCGCTCACGGCGACCTGTCGGTGACGATCAAGTCCGGCGTGCAGTACGGCCTGTTCGGTGGGGCGGTCAACAGTCTCGGCACGCAGTGGCACCACGAGACGTTCTTGCGCGACATCGTGACCTTGAAGCTGCCGGGCTGCTACGCGATGACCGAGATCGGCCACGGCAGCGATGTGTCCTCCCTGGAGACGACGTTGACCTACGACGCCGAGACGGACGAGATCGTGGTGCACTCCCCGTCGGCTTCGTCGATGAAGGCCTACATCGGCGGGGCCGCAGTGGACGCACGCATGGCCGTGGTCTACGGGCAGCTCATCGTGGCGGGTGAGTCGCACGGCGTCCATGCC
>JBASAN010000239.1:0-1795 GCA_049650625.1 Ornithinimicrobium sp. | reverse complement strand
CGCAAGCTTCTCGCTCCTGGGGCAGCGCAGCACCTCGGGCAGCCCTACCGAGTCGTCGTCGAGGAGTTCGTCAAGCCTGAGAATCACGAGCGTTGGGGTCGCAACGGAGGAGCACGCCACGCCGCCGACATCAAGGCCGCCTTGTATAACCACGTGGTGCCGTCGATCGGTCGCAAGCTCTGTGAGCACCTACGCCCGAGTGACTTCAGGGCGATCCTTCAAGGACTACGAGCCGAGGGCTACTCCGGGGGCACCATCCAGCGGGTTGGGAGCGCCATGCGAGCAACCGTCACGTTCATGCGCAACGAGCGATTCATCGACCAGGACTATGACCCGATGAGCGGCGTCAGCTACCAGGCAACCACCTTCAAAGACCTCTGGGTCCCCTACGACGATCGACCGTCGGTAGCTCACAAGGACGCTTTGGCCTCGGCTATAGGTGACATCGCTGGCGACAGTTGGTGGCTCGCAACGCAGCTAGCTGGACTGGCTGGCCCACGCTGGGGCGAATTGATCTTCCTGACCCCCGAGTCATTCGACACCGACAGATGCACGATCGAAATCGAGTACCAGTGGAACGAGCACAGCTCGAAGCAGCCGAACGGCGTCTCCGCCACGGGGACCCCGTACGGCCCGTTCGTGAAGGCGCTGCCGAAGAGCGGTCGCAAGCGAGTCATCACCTACCCGGCGTGGATGAACGAGTACCTCTTTCCCCTCTTTGCCCAGACAGAGAAGCGTCATAAGGAGACCTTCGAGCAGTCCGGGAGGTCAAAAAACCCGATGCGCCTGCTCTTCTGCACGCGCGAAGGAACCATCCCACGGCGCTCCAGCTGGAACAGGTCGGTCATCACACCCGCCCGCAGGGCTGCTCGTTGGCCAAGCGAAGAGATCACTGTGCGCCGCATGGTCGGTGGGTCAGCAGTCGAGGGGACCGCACCGCACTACAGATGGTCCTGGCACTCCCTCCGCCATCTGTTCTGCTCGCTGACGATCTCGAACGGCGACCACGGTTACGGGCTCGACGCAGCCGAGGGTGCACGCCTCGCCGGCCACAGCTTGCAGGTGTTCATGGCCAAGTACGTGCAGGCCGGCGATGACTTCGCCGAACGAGCCGCACAGGTCATGTCGAAGCAGGTAGCACCACAGCGCACCACCGGCACGACGTCTGACTAGCGGTTGTCCTAGCCACTGGCTACAGTGGTCCTCAACACGACCAGCCCCTCTGGCTGCCGCTTGGCAGCCACGGGCTGGTTTTCTACGTTGGAGCCCATGCCGACCTACGACAAGCCGCATCTCAACGTCTCCGAGCAGGTCGAGTTGCTGCGCAGTCGGGGCATGCACGTCGGCTCCACGGACTACGCCGAGTCCTGGCTGAGCGTCGTGGGCTACTACCGCCTGAGCGGGTATTGGTACCCGTACAGGGAGATCGTGGCAAGCCACCCAGCGGTCCGTGGTGACCGCTTCTTGCCCTCGACCACCCTGGAACAGGTCATCGGGCTGTATGAGTTCGACCGGCGGTTGAAGTTGAGAGTCCTCGACGCACTGGAACGCATCGAGATCGCCATGCGGTTTCGGGTCGGCTACACGCTCGGGTTGCGTGGCCCCTTTGCGCACCGGGACGCTGAGAGCCTCGACACTGGCTTTTCAAGGCCACGGCCTGAATCAAAGCGGCTCTTCGCAACTGAGGGTGTAACGGGCGCTGGCGCGGCGGTCCGGGGATAGAGGTCGAGGTCTCCCGAGGATGGGGGTTCCTACACCAGCCCAACCGGAAGACCTCGACGTGCCCGACGCTACC
>JBASAN010000238.1:0-3954 GCA_049650625.1 Ornithinimicrobium sp. | reverse complement strand
CGCCAGAGTCGAGCCACCTCCGGGTAGGGCAGAGCCCAGATGCGCGAGGACAGACCAGCGGCCGCCGTGGAGACGACCTGCACTCCCGCCTGCGCCAGGAAGACACCCAACCGTGAGGTCACCTGGTCGTCGTACGGGGTGGCCACCGCCAGCCGGCGGACACCGAGCGCGGTCACGGCCTGCAGAAGAGCGCCGCTGGTCGTGAGGGCCTGTGGCACGCCCGCGGCCTCGATAGCCCGGCGAAGGTCCGCCTCGCCGGACAGGCCGCGCACGAAGGAGCCCGACGTGCAGGCGTAGGCGACGACGTCGGGTGACGTCTCGACCAGGGTGCGAGCGCACTCGGTCAGCACCGTGGAGTCACTGACCGTCTCGGCCTGGGTGATCGACACGGGCAGGACATGATGCGGGGTTCGGGTCAGGAGCAGATTGATCGGATCGGGCACCCAACGCCACAGCTCGCGGTCCAGTGCGAAGTCGTAGGGCGCGATCACGCCGACCCCGACCGAGCCGATCGGGGTGGTCGGTTTGATCGAGGTGTCCTGACGTTGAGTCATCGGCTCCCTCACTGCGACCAAGATTGTTGACAATAGGACAGTGCGATTCTACGTTGGCAGCGTGCGCGACCCCGAGGTGCGACGTCACCGCCTCCCTTCTTGCCCCGGTCCGTGCAAGGGGTGGTCATGAGCGAGTTGCGCTGGAGCACGCACGCCCAGTTGCACCATGCCTACCGCGCCGGTGAGCTCTCCCCGGTGGAGGTGTGCGACGACGCTCTGAATGTGGTCGAGGAGCACGATGACGCCGTGAACGCCTTCGTGTCGGTGCACGCGGAGGAGGCCCGGGCCGCAGCGCGAGCATCCCAGGAGCGATGGCGTGCCGGTCAACCGCTGGGACCGGCCGATGGCATCCCGACCTCCGTCAAGGACATCTTCCTGACACGGGGACACCCGACCCTGAGGGGCAGCAGCCTCGTGACCATGGCCGGCTCGTGGAACCAGGACGCCCCAGCGGTGGAGCGGCTGCGCGAAGGTGGCGCGGTGCTGATCGGGCGCACCACCTTGCCGGAGTTCGCCTGGAAGGGCACCACCGACTCCATCCGGCACGGGGTCACCACCAACCCCTGGGATCCGGCGACGACTGCAGGTGGGTCCAGCGGGGGGTCGGCCGCGGCCGTAGCCCTCGGTATGGGGACCTGGTCCATCGGCACCGACGGCGGGGGGTCGGTGCGTATCCCGGCTGCGTTCACTGGAACGGTCGCCCTCAAACCCACCCAAGGCCGCATTCCGCTCTGGCCGCCGAGCCCCTACGGCACGCTGGCTCACGCCGGGCCGATGACCCGGACGGTGCGGGATACGGCCACCCTGCTCGACCTCATCGCCGTGCCCGACCCGAGGGACTGGACACACCTGCCTGCTGCGGGGTCCTCGACGGCCGACCTGGAGCGCGGCATCGAGGGTGTGCGGGTGGCCTACTGCCCGGCGTGGGGATGGCCGGACGCCGTAGCCGTGGACCCTGAGGTAGCCCACGCCGTAGAGCAGGCGATGCAGGTGCTGGTCGACGGAGGCGCCCGGGTTGAACAGGTCGACCCGCCCCTGGGCAACCTGGAGGAGCTCCAGCAGGCCTTCGAGGTGCTGTGGTTCACCGGGGCCGGCAAGGTGCTGCGGACTTTCGGTGAAGGCGCTCTCGACCGCGTGGATCCCGCGTTGGCCGAGCAGGTGCAGCGGTATGCCGAGTGCTCCGCTCAGGACTACCTCGACGCCACCGCGGTGCGGATGGAGCTGGGCGAAGCGATGGGCACGTGGCACGAGAGCTACGACGTCGTGGTCGGTCCGACGATGCCCACCGTCGCCTTCCCCGCCCGACAGTCCGCCCCCACGGCATGGCCTTCGCCCCTCTGGACGTCGTGGACCCCGTTCACCTACCCCTTCAACATGACCGGTCAGCCGGCCCTGAGTCTGCCCTGCGGCTTCACCACTGCGGGGTTACCGGTCGGTCTGCAGGTGGTCGGCGCCCGGCATACGGATGCCGCTGTGCTGCAGGTCGGTCAAGCCTACGAGCAGGCCACCGAGTGGCACGCCCGCCACCCCCCAGCGATCCCCGCTCACGAAGGAGACCGGCCATGACTGCCATCACGATCACCCTGGTGCAACGCGGAGTCAGGGCACAGGCCGAGCTGGCCGAAAACGCCGCCCCCCGAACCTGCGCCGCGGTGCTGGCTGCGCTACCGCTCGAGGCGCAGGTCTACCACGGGAAGTACGCCCGGAACGAGATCTACGCCCTGTTCCCCGGCTTCGCCGAGGTCGACCCCGGCCCTGAGAACACGACAATCACACCCATACCGGGAGACCTGTGCTGGTTCAGCTTCACCGGTGACGCTTTGGGCAACCCGGCCTACGGATACGAGAGCGACTCCGAGCACCATGGGGAGTCGATGGTGGTGGATCTGGCTGTGTTCTACGGCCGCAACAACCTGCTGGTCAACGGCGACCAGGGGTGGGTGCCCGGCACGGTCTTCGGGACGGTCACCGAGGGTCTGGAGGAGCTCGCCGCGGCCTGCCAGGACCTGTGGATGGGTGGAGTGCGCGGCGAGACCCTCCGCTTCGAGCTGGCCGCGGACGGCTGAGCGAGCATTTCCGTGACGGGGGCCCATCCGGGGTGGACAATGAGGTGATGGTCGGGCTTCGCACGAACACCGACCCGGTGGTAAGGCCGCATCGGGTGGTGATCCTGGGCGCCAGCGTCGCCGGTCTGCTCGCCGCCGCCGCGTGTGCCGACGGCAGACGCAGCGTGACCGTGCTGGAGCGCGACGAGCCAGCGCCCCGACCCACTGCCCGCCGGGGTGTGCCTCAGGGGTCCCAGCCGCACGTCTACCTCTACCGCGGGCTGCTGGCCCTGGAGGAGCTCTTGCCTGGCATCAGCGCTGAGCTGCGCGACGCGGGCGCGGTCTCGCTTGACACCGGTGATCTCGCCTGGCTCGCGGAGACCGGCTGGGCGCCTCCGGGGCGCCGTGAGTTCGAGATCCTCTCCCTCACCAGACCGCTGTTCGATCACGTTCTGAGGGTCCGCGTCGAGGCTCTTCGGGGCGTCCGGATCCGCGACCGCTCCCGGGTTGAGGGGGTGCAGCGCCGTGACCATGGCGGCGCCTCCTGGTCCGTGGAGCTGGCCGAGGGGCCGCCGGTCGAGGCCGACCTGGTCATCGACGCGTCCGGCCGCAGCTCGCGCATGCCCGTGTGGCTGGAGCAGCTCGGCGTCGGTCCGGCCCCGGTCTCGGAGGTCGACCCACGGATCGGATACGCCACCCGGGAGTATGCGGTCCCACCGACTGCTGTGGCGGCGGCGGGAGTGGTGGTGTTGCGCACCCCGCAGACTCAGGCCGGTGGTCTCGGCCTGCCGGTGGAGCAGGGGCACTGGTTGGTGACAGCCACCGGGTCCGGGGACCGTCGGCCCCCGCGCGACCCCGAGGAGTTCGAGTCCTTTCTCGCTTCGCTGCGTGACGGCGCTCTGGCCGAGGTGGTTGCGGTCTCCGAGCCTGTCGGTGACGTGCACATCCACCGCCAGACCGGCAACCGGCGTCACCACTATGAGCGTCTGCGGCGCTGGCCTCCCGGGCTCCTGGTCGTCGGTGATGCCCTGTGCGCGTTCAACCCGGTCTACGGCCAGGGGGTCACGGTGGCTGCCTGTGAGGCAGTGTTGCTGCGCACGGCCCTAGGCCGTGGTCTGGCTCCCGGGGGTGAACGCCGCCTGATGCGTCGGTTCGCCCGCGTGGCTGCTCTGCCGTGGGCGATCGCCACCAGCGAGGACCGGCGCTATCCTTCCTGCGCTGGAACGCCCAGGAAGCACGAAGTGGTGTTGGGCCGATGGACCCAGGAGCTGGGGCGGTTGGCCGGGCACGGTGACCAGCGGGCCCAACAGGCGATGTCCCAGGTCTACCACCTGATGGGATCACCGCTGTTGCTT
>JBASAN010000237.1:0-2276 GCA_049650625.1 Ornithinimicrobium sp. | reverse complement strand
GTCTGAGGCGGCGTGCCTCCATTCTTCGCGCACACGACCGTGCGCGACTCATGATGAAATTCACTCTGGTCTACTACAGAGGAGCTATCGGTGAGTTCATCGCGAGGAGCCGTGGAGGTCCTGGATGCGACTGATCCCCTTACTACCGAACGCGTCTGTCGCCTGGTGCGGGACGGATCCCTAGGGTTGTGGACCCTCAGGTTCTGGTATCTGTGTGCCGAGCTGGTCATTGTCGCAGCCTTGACCTTGGTCCTCGCGGCGCACCTGTCCTGGTGGGTCGCTGTCTTGTGGGCCGTGCCGATTGCGTGCATCACCCAGGCGACGATCGAGTGGACCAAACTGACCCTGAGGATCGGGATCAGATCCGGTGACCAGTGGTACGTGCTGGAGGGCTCCCAGCACCGGGCCGTGGCCCTGGTCAAGACGCGGGGTGGGAAGCGGTTCGTCGCGCGCACGGCGCATGATTCTCGTGAGTTGTCTCGTGAGCTGCGTGCGTTCTCGGACGACCACACCCGTGACGGGGCCTCCTTTCTGACGCCCGGGCTAGGGGTGTGAGCAGGGACCCGGGTCGAGCCGTGCGGGGAGGCGTGTCCCAGGATGGCTTATGTCCTCTACGTGAGTGAAGACGCCGCATCGTCGGCGTCGATCGTCTCGGTTCTCCGGCGTGAAGGACTCGTCGTTGAGATGGAGAGCGACGTTATCGCCGGTCAGCAGCGTGCCGTGCATGGTTCGTACCAGTTGGTGGTCCTGGACTTGGTGATGGGCCCGTGTGTTGGTGCGGAGCTGTGCCAACAGATACGGGACAGCGGCGGCAGCGCGCCGATCCTGGTGCTTGCTTCGCAATCCGCCGAGACTGATGTCGTCGTCCTCTTGGACGCCGGCGCCGACGATCATGTCGCCAAGCCCTTTCGCGTTGCTGAGTTGCTGGCTCGAGTCCGGGCGCTGCTCCGTCGCAACGAGGGCCGACCTCAGTCTCCGCAGCCTGCGGTCACCATGAACCTGTCTGCTCGGCTGGCGTTCCTCAACGGGCGTGCGCTGACCTTGAATGCAAAAGAGTTCGATCTGCTGGCGGTGTTGCTACGGGAGCAGGGAAATGTCGTCTCCCGCGAGGACCTCACCAACGAACTCTGGGGAGACGGTCGGCGGACCAAGATCCTCGACCTGCACATCTCGACTCTGCGACGCCAGATGCAGGACGACGCATCCTGTCCGCGCTACGTCACCACCATCCGTGGTGTCGGCTTCCGTCTGCACAACGAGGCGTCGCCCAGGCACCCGCTCCCCGGAGCGTGAACCGCGCAGGATCGAGGGGCCCACCACGTTGTACGAACCGCAATGCTTGCGTTCTGGTAATTTCTGACCAATGTTTATAGCACTCATTCTTTACTGAACGTCGACCTATTCGTCGACCAAAACGCTATAAACGTGTGCCATTCTTCTGCTCGACAACAAAGGGGACCGTCCTCGGCGATGCCTCCTTTCCTTCGCGCATTCAGGAGAACTCCCATGCCCACATCTCGTCGACTTCTTGCTGCCACGAGCGCGGCGGCTTTCCTCACAATCGGACTCGCCGGCCCGTTGCCGGCATCTGCAGCGCCCAATGACACGGAATGCATCGCGGCTCAGGACACGTTCTCCGCCAACGTCGCGGCGAGCGCCGACGTCAGTCTGCTCGCCGATCTCGAGGCAGCCGTGGCCACTGCTGTCGACGCCCAAGCTGAGATCGATGGGCTGGTGGAGGTGACTCCCGAGATCGAGGCCCGGCTCGCGCTGGCGCTCGCCGCCGTAGCCGACCTGCAGGCCCAACTGGATGCCGCACTGGACGCAGACGCCGCGGCGCTGACTGCCCAGGACGCTCTGGACCTGGCCCTCGACATCGCTGGTACGGCGAACGCAGATGTCGATGCAGCCCAGTTGGCCCTCGACGCGGCCCTGGATCTGGCCGCTGGCGTCGACGTCGATGATGCCCAGGCGACGTTGGACGCCGCACTGGCCCTTGCGGCGACGGCGAATGCGGATGTCGATGAGGCCCAGGCGACGGTGGATGCCGCTGTGGCGCTTGCGTCGGAGACGGACGCCGACGCCCTGCTCGACGTGCTCCTCGACGCACAGGCTGACCTCGATGCGGCCAACGCCGCTGTGGCCACCGCTCAAGCGGATCTGGACGCCGCCGTGCTGGATGGTGACCCGGTCGCCATCGCGGCGGCGCAGACCGAGCTGGACCTTGCCCTGGCCCTTCAGGCCACCGTGGTGGCGGCAGTTGACGCGGCTCAGGT
>JBASAN010000236.1:0-9846 GCA_049650625.1 Ornithinimicrobium sp. | reverse complement strand
GGCGACGATCACGGTGTCGACCTCACCGGAGTCGACCGCTGCGCGCAGTTGGTCGACGGACATCATGCGTGGGTTGCGGGGGTGGGTTCCTGGCTCGGACATCGTGGCGCTCCTGATGTGGGTGCTGGGTGGGATGTGGAGGGTGGGTGGCTCAGCGCAGCTAGGACTCGGCGTCGTCGATGCTCGAGAACTCTTCCTCCGGGGCGTTGGCCACCACGTGATGGCGGCTGTAGAACTGGAAGTAGGCCAGGAAGGCCAGGAACACGGCGGCCGTGATACCCGCGGCCAGCTGGTCGACGAAGAAGGTCGCGATGACGGCGATCACGCTGAGCACCAGGGCTACCCCGGTCGTCGCTATGCCACCGGGGGTGCGGTAACCACGCTCGAGGTCGGGCTCGTTGCGACGCAGCATGATGTGCGAGAGGTTCAGCAACACGTAGGACACTGTGGCGCCGAACACGGCGATGTTGATGAGGATGGCGCCGTCCTGCAGGATCGCCGCCAGCAGGAAGCCGATGGTTCCCGGCACGATCAACGCCACGTAGGGGGTCTTTCGTCCGCCGGTCAGCGACAGCACTCGCGGCAGGTAGCCCGCTCGGGAGAGGGCGAAGAGCTGGCGGGAGTAGGCGTAGATGATGGAGAAGAAGCTGGCCACCAGTCCGGCCAGGCCGGCGTAGTTGACGAAGTCGGCCAGCGCCGAGTTGTCGCCGTACGCGGTCCGGAGGGCCTCGGGCAGGGGGTTGGTGGACTCGCCCATCTCGGCAGCGCCGCCGGCACCGGGCACCAACACCAACATGAAGGCAGCGAAGATCAGCAGCATGAGCATCGCCACGAGGATGCCGCGGGGCATGTCCTTCTTGGGGTCTCCGGTCTCCTCGGCAGCCAGGGGAACGCCCTCGACCGCGAGGAAGAACCAGATTCCGTACACCAACGCGGCCAGGACACCGGTGATCCCGAAGGGCAACAAGGCGCTGGACATGGCCGAACCGTCGGCCTCGATGTTCGTCAGGTTGGAGGCCTCGAACTTGGGGATGAGTCCAAAGATCGTGGCGACCAACGCGGCGACCGCGATCGCCGTGATGCCGAACATCAGTTTCAGCGCCTCGCCGACGCCGTAGAGGTGGACCCCGACGAAGATCACGTAGGCCGCCAGATAGATCCACCAGCCATCAGTGATCCCGAACAGCCCGAGGGCCTCGATGTAGCCACCGATGAACACCGCGATAGCAGCCGGGGCGACGGCATACTCGATCAACACCGCGACTCCCGTCGCGTATCCGCCCAAGGGACCCAGTGCCCTGCGCGCGAAGCCGTAGCCGGCGCCGGAGGTAGGAAGAGTGGAGGCCATCTCTGCCAACCCGAAGACCATGCAGGTGTACATGACGCCCATCAAGACGGTGGCGATGAGCAGACCACCCCACCCACCCTGAGCGATGCCGTTGTTCCAGCCGGCGAAGTCACCGGAGATGACGTAGCTCACGCCCAGTCCGGCGAGCAGGACCCACCCCGCCGTTCCTGCCTTGAGCTGCCGATGCTGCATGTAGTCGTCGCCGGAGGTGGTCTCGGAACTGGCTTTGCTCATGGGTCCGCCGTTTCATTGGATCAGATGTAGACCATTAGCGTGCAGTGGAAGTGTGGCCCGAGTCACAGCACCCGTCAAGCGGTGATCTACGGTGAGGGAGTGAACGCTGTCCCCGCTCCACGCCTGGCTCCGGTGCGGATCGGCAACGTCTTCGAAGAAACCATGGAGGCGCTGCTCCAAGAGATCCGACTCGGGCAGCTGGCGCCGGGGGAGAAGTTGATGCCGGAGCGAGAACTGGCGGAAGCGCTCGGTGTCTCCCGGACCACGCTGCGGGAGGTGCTGGCTCACCTGACCAAGAGTGGTTACGTCATCGTTCGACGGGGCCGCTACGGCGGCACGTACGTCGCCCAGCGGGTGCCACCGACGTCGGGCTCAGTCATCCGAAGGTTGAGTTGGGAGGAGGTCAACGACCTGCTCACGGTGCGCCGGGTCGTCGAGCCGGCAGCCGCTCAACTTGCCGCCGAGCGCGGGGTCACGACCGACGAAACGGAGCGGCTGTGGGCGGCTCATCGGGAGTGTTGTGCCTCCGCGGCCGAGGGCTATCGGCCCCTGGACTCCCGGTTGCACCTCTTGGTGGCAGACCTGTCCGGCAGTCCGCGTCTGCGGGGTGTGGTGGCTGAGACCCGAGCGGCGGTGAACGCCGTGCTCGACTGCATCCCGTTGCTGCCTCCCAACCTCGCCCACTCGGCCGAGCAGCACGAGGCCATCGTGTGCGCCATCGTGGAGGGGGACGGCAACGCCGCGCGTGCCGCCATGTTGGATCACGTCGACGGCACCGCCGCCCTGCTGCGCGGCTTCCTCGGCTAGGGATCGAGACCATCCCGGCGGCCTGCCGGGGTGTGCTCGTCGTGCATATTTGCACTGCGTGCATCAAGTTCCTACCCTAGTGAGGTGACGGACGCGACAGACCCCTCCCGCCGAGAGCTCAACAAGGAACGCACCCGGGCGTCAATCCGCGCCGCGACCTGGACCCTAGCGACACAGCGCCCGCTCGGAGAGATCACCGCGGAGCAGATCTCGGAGTCGGCGGGGGTCTCCCGACGGACCTTCTTCAACTACTACGCGGGTGTCGACGCCGTGATGGCCGAAGCGATCCGAGAGCCCATGCTGGACATGGCGGCCGCATTCCTCGCGCGGCCTTGCGGCGAGGACCCGCTCACCGCGATCGTCGCGGCCTTGGGGAACCAGCTGCCTACGGAGATCGTCCGCTGGTGTGTTGTCCTAGCCCCCGAACAGGCGCACAACAGCGAGGTCTACGCGCAACTGTGGCATCGGCATACCGACTGGCTGATCTCCGTGTTGCACCAGCGCCTCGGCGACGGCGCCGACACGTTGCTGGTGGAGGGGCTGGCCGGCTCCATCCTGTCGATCTTCGCGGCCACGTCCCGAGCCTGGCTGGAGCGCTCGCACGGTCGCGTCGATACGGAGTCTTCGGTGCTGTTCCGCGAGCTGCTGGTGGCCGGCTTCGACTGTGCACGCGACGGCTGGCGACACACGGGCGACCGCGCCGTGACCCATCGGTGACTCCACTCTCCTCCTCCTTCTTCTCCCCTCTGTCCTGAAAGGACCACATCGTGGCCTCCCTCCTGCACCGTCTCGGCCGCTGGGCCTCCGACCACCACTGGTTGACCATCGGTGGTTGGCTCGCCATCGTCGTGGTGGTCGCCACCTCCGCCGTGTCGTTTCGGCAACCGTTGACCTCGGAGTTCTCGATCCCGGGTAGTCGCTTCGAGCAGGTGCTCGAAGACCTGAAGACCGAAATCCCCGAAGCCGCTGGGGCCTCGGGAGCGGTGGTCTTCAGCAGTGACACCGGGTTCGACGGCGACCAGCGCGCGGCGATCGAGTCCACGATGGAGGACTGGCGAGGACTGGACGGTGTCACCGACGTCGTCGGCCCCTTCGCCACCCAGGAACAGTTGGATCAGTCCGGGCAAGAGCTGGACGCCAACGAGGCACAGCTGGCGGATGGGGAAGCCCAGGCCGCTGCAGGGCGTCAGCAGTTGGAGCAAGGTCGCGCGGACCTGGAGAGCCAACGGGACCAGTTGAGCCCTGAGCAGATCCAGGCCACGGAGGCCGAGCTAGCCGCGACGCAAGAGCAGCTGGACGCTACGGACGAAGAGCTGGCCCAGGGGCGTCAGCAACTCGAGGACGGCCGGACCTTGGCGGAGCTCAGCCAAGGCCTGCGCTTCGTCTCCGAGGACGGCACCGTCGCCCTGGCTCGCGTCCAGTTCGACGACCCCTCGGGGAGCCTGGACCCGGAGCTGACCGCGCAGATCCCGGACCTGGGCGAGCAACTGGCCGGCACCGGCGTAGAGGTCGACTACAGCACCGAGATCGTCCAGGACTTCAGCAGCATCGCCGGACCGGGCGAGATCGTGGGTCTGGCGGTGGCGGCCATGGTCTTGCTCATCATGCTCGGCTCGATGGTCGCAGCTGGACTGCCGGTCCTGATGGCCCTGGTCGGGGTCGGTGTGGGAATCCTCGGGGCATTGGCCACAACGACCTGGGTCGAGATGAACAGCACCGCGCCCGTCCTGGCTCTGATGCTCGGCCTGGCCGTCGGCATCGACTACTCGCTGTTCCTGCTGAACCGGCACCGCACCCAGTTGCGTCAGGGTATGGCGATACGCGAGTCCATCGCGCTGGCGACGGGAACGTCCGGCAACGCGGTCGCCTTCGCGGGCGCAACGGTGATCATCGCTCTGGTCGCGCTGTCCGTCACCGGCATTCCGTTCCTGACCGTGATGGGACTTGCCGCCGCGGGCACGGTCCTCATTGCCGTCCTGGTCGCCCTGACGCTGACCCCCGCGATGCTGTCCCTGGTGGGGATGCGTGTGCTTCCCCGCTCGGCCCGCACTCTGGCGCCGGGGGAGGAGCACCCGAAGCATCGGCAAGCCGGCGTGAGCTGGGCGGAGCGCGTCATGAAGCGGCCATGGTTGGCCATCACCGGCATCGTGGTCCTGATCGCTGTCCTGGCCTCGCCGGTCGCCGACCTACGTCTGGGGCTGCCGGACGGAAGCTCCGAGCCCGCCGACTCCACGGCGTACCAGACCTATGACCGCGTGCGCGACGCCTTCGGCGCCGGTGTGAACGGACCGTTGATCGCCGTGGCTGAGCTGGACGCGCCGTTGGCCGAGGAAGAGGTCACCGGCGCCCAGGCGGGCATCGGTGCCGATCTAGGCGCTTTGGAGGGAGTGACCTACGTCGTCCCGGCCGGAGTGAGCGCAGACCGACAGACGCTGGCCTTCCAGGTAGTGCCGCAAGGTGGCCCCTCGGATGAGTCCACCGTGGAACTGGTCGACCGGTTGGACCAGGCCACCGCGCAGATCGGCGACGACAACGACGCCACGATCGGGCTGACCGGCCAGACGGTGGCGAACATCGACATCTCCGCACAGCTGGCCGATGCCCTTCCGATCTACCTCGCCGTGGTCATCGGGTTGTCCCTCGTGCTCCTGTTGTTGGTGTTTCGTTCCGTGGTCGTGCCGCTGCTGGCTACCGCCGGATTCCTGCTCTCCCTCGGTGCTGCCTTCGGCACGGTGGTTGCGGTCTACCAGTGGGGTTACCTCGGGGCGATCGCTGGAGTCGACGAGGCCGGGCCCATCCTCAGCTTCCTGCCACTCCTGCTGATCGGGGTGCTCTTCGGGCTGGCCATGGACTACCAGGTGTTCCTGGTGTCGGCCATGCGGGAGTCGCACGTGCACGGAGAGTCCGCACGCGATGCGGTGGTCTCCGGTTTCAACCACAGCTCACGGGTGGTCGTGGCGGCCGCGATCATCATGATCTCGGTCTTCAGCGGTTTCATCTTCGCCGAACTCACCCTCATCCGGCCCGTGGGGTTGGGGCTGGCCGTCGGCGTGCTGATCGACGCTTTCGTCGTGCGGATGACGCTGACCCCGGCTGTGATGGGCTTGTTGGGCGACCGCGCCTGGTACATCCCCGTGTGGCTGGACCGAATCTTGCCGGACGTCGACGTGGAGGGGGCCTCGCTGGAGCGAGGTATGCAGCGCTCGGGCGACGGCGAGGTGAGTCAGGTCGCGGCGAGCTCGGCGACCGCCCACTGAAAGGCTCCTGGGAGTCGGGCCGAAGCCGGCACCACGGCGGCGCGCAGCCGAGCCGACTTGGTCGCGTACAGCAAGGTCGAGGTCAAAGCAGTGCTGCGCCAACTCACCCTCCGAGCCAGCCTCGGATAGCGTCGCGGGGCCTCGTCAACGAGCGCCTCCACGGCAACCTTCGCCTGGGCCAGGCCCACGGCCAAGCCCTCACCGGTGAGCGCGTCGACATATCCTCCCGCGTCTCCGACCAGCAGCACGCGACCTTGCGCTCTCGAGGTGACCTGTTGGCGCAGCGGTCCAGATCCCCGTAGCTCCGAGGCGTGGTCCGCTCCCGAGAGCCGGTCCATGAGATCCGGGAAGGCGCCGAGGTGGTCGGCAAACGATCCGGTCGTGGTCGTCAGCACGGCGACACCGATCGTGTCAGGCGCGACGGGCGTGACGTAGACCTCGGCGTGTCGGCCCCAATGGACCTCGACCCGGTCCGTCCAGGGCGCGAGGCGGAAATGTTGTCGATATCCGAACCGGCGTCTTCGTTGGGACGATGTTTCCCGCTCCAGGCCGATCACCCGACGGGTCCGGGAGTGTAGGCCGTCGGCTCCCACGGCATACCGCGCACGTAGCGACGGACCGCTGGATCCCGGGGTGACGGTCACGCCGTGCCCGTCCTGGGTCAGTCCTCGCATGGACGTCTCGACGAAGCGGACCCCGAGCGCCTCGGCTCGGACACGAAGGCATCGGTGGAGCTCAGTCCTTCGGACGCCCCGACCGAGGCCCTCGGCGAAGTCCGCTGACACGTAGTGCCTGCCGTCGGTGTAGGAGATGCCCCGCATGTCCGCACCCGACGGGTTCACTCCGATGCGCTGCAGACCAGCCAACGCTCCTGGCATCAGGCCCTCGCCGCACGCCTTATCAATCGGCCCTCGTTTGGGCTCGAGCACGCAGACGTCGAGCCCGGCCAACGCACTATGGATCGCGGCCGAGACACCGACCGGCCCTCCGCCGATGACGATGACATCCGCATCGGGTCGGGGGAGCAGGGTGGGGGTGCTCACCGGACGGTGTCCAGTGCGGCGTTCTCGGTGCGGATGCGCACACGCAACAGCCAAGCGTTCAGCACGGTGAAGACGGAGGCGGTAATCCACGCCGTGTGCACCAAGGGCAGCGCGATGCCTTCCAGCACGACGGCGACATAGTTGGGGTGGGGGATCCACCGGTAGGGGCCCCTACTGACCAGCGGCACGCCGGGAGTGACGATGACGCGCGTGTTCCAGGCCTTCCCCAGCGTGAGGATGCACCACCACCGCAGAGCCTGGGCCAGGACCACGAGCGTCAGCATCGGCCAGCCCAGCCACCCGACGAACTCGCGACCGCTGAGCCAAGCCTCGGCCAGACAACCGAGCAGCAGAGCGGTGTGCAGCATGACCATCGGCGGGTAATGGCCCTTTCCGTACTCCACGCCACCCCGCGACATCGCCCAGGCGGCATGGCGCTTGGAGACGATCAGCTCGGCCAGACGCTCCAGCGCCACGAGGACCAGCAGCACGGCATACCAGCTGAAGGAGTCCATCAGCTCATGCCTCCTCGGCTCGCAGTAGGACCGTCTCCAAACAGAAGCCCGGCCCCATCGCCATCATGACGCCCCAGGACCCCGGAGAGGGCGGGTGCTCGGCCAAAGTGTCGCGCAGGACGTGAAGCACGGAGGAGGAGGACAGGTTTCCGATGTCGGCCAGCGACCTCCACGTCACGCCCAAGGCGCTGGGCGGCACCTCCAATGCCTCGGCGAGAGCATCCAGCACCTTGGGCCCCCCGGGGTGGGCCACCCACCAGCCGATGTCACTGCGGGTGAGTCCGTGCAGCGCCAGGTGGGCGTCGACGTCAGCGCGCACGTGGTCACGTACGAGATCCGGGACCTCGGCTCCGAGCACGATCCGCAGGCCGGTTGCTCCGACGTCCCAGCCCATGGCCCGTTCGGTCTGCGGATACATCCGGCTTCTGCTACTCATCACCGTGGGTGCCGGGACGGTGCTGGCCCGAACGTGCTTCTGCGCGGCGCGGTCTCCGAACAGGACCACCGCCGCCGCGCCGTCACCGAACAGGCCGCTGGCGATCAAGTTGGCCATCGAGGTGTCGTCGCGCTGGAGGGTCAGTGAGCACAGCTCCACGGACAGGACCACCGCTACATCGTCGGGGTGTCCTTGCAGGTAGTCGTTGGCCCGTGCGATGCCAGCCGCGCCGCCGACGCAGCCCAGACCCACGATGGGGATGCGTTTGAGGTCGGTCCGGAAGGGCATTCGGGCACACAGCCGCGCATCCAAAGACGGCACTGCGAGACCGGTCACGGTCATCGAGATGATGACGTCGACGTCCGACGGATCCACCCCGGCAGCATCGAGCGCGGCGCCTACCGCCCGCTCGGAGAGGTCCGTGGCCACTCGGATGAACGCGTTGTTGGCTGCGTCGAACGATGCGGTGGCCTCGGGGTAGTCCTCGATCGCCAAGGCGAGGTGACGATGCTCGACCCCGGCGTTGCTATGGATGCGGGCCAAGGTGGTCACTTTGTCGGCCGGGAGCCCCGCAAGATCGGCCAACGTCTGCGTCAACTCCGTCTGCGCGTATCGATGATCCGGCAAGACCCCGGCGACCGCTGCGATGTTTGACACATCGGCAGGATACGAGTCCTCACCGGGGGCCACCCGTGGGGGCTGCCGGGAAGCCCCTTGACGGCAGGCGGTTCCGTGCCTCGTCCGGCCGCGGGGAGGGACGGCTACCGGTGTGGCCAGGTGTTGAGACACTGCGGCATGCTTACTACGGCGCGTGAACTGGCCCGGTCGTGCCATCCGGGCCCCACGGTCGCGGTGACCGTGCTCGCCGCTCTCCTGGCGCTCGCGTTCAGTGCGCCTGGGGCCGTGCTCGCCACGGTGGTGGTCGCCGTGTCGAGCGGGCAGCTGATCATCGGTTGGTCCAACGACCTCCTTGACGCGGACCGCGACCGTGCCGACGCCAGGGTGGACAAGCCGTTGGCCGATGACCGGGTCGGGCGTCGAGCGGTGATGACAGCGCTGGCCGTCGCTGCAGTGGTGTGTGTAGTCACATCGTCAGCCCTCGGATGGCTGCCGGGGACCATCCACCTGGTCCTTCTCGTGGGGTCAGGTCTGGCCTACAACCTCGGGGTGAAGGCGACACGGTGGTCGTTCGTCCCGTATGCGCTGGCCTTCGGCTCGTTGCCGGCCATTGTGTGGCTGGCGGCGGGCCCCGCGGACGCTCAGGGGGCCCCGCCAGCGTGGATGGTCCTCGTGGGGGCGCTGTTGGGCGTGGGTGCCCACCTGCTCAACGTCCTCCCGGACCTCGCCGACGATGAGCGACACGGTATACGAGGTCTGCCGCATCGTCTTGGCCGCCGGGGGACCCAAGCGTTGGCGCCCCTTCTGCTTGCCGTCGGCACGGTCGTGGTGGTCCTCGCGTCGGGTGACATCGATGGGTCGAGAAGCGTGGTGGTGCTGGTCTCGGCCGGGGGTTTGGCTCTTGTGGCGTCCCGGGGGAGCGGCAAGACACCCTTCCGGGCCGCTGTGGCATTAGCTTTGCTGACAGCGGCCACGCTTGTCGTCAATTCTTGGTCCTAGGGAGACGTTCGCAGCGTCCCGGGGTCCTTCGCGCTGGTAGCGGGAAGCCACTGACGTGCCCCGCAGGACCAGCGGGTCCCGGGACGGACACCCGGACGGGGGTAACGGGACGTGAGGCTGCTGTACAACACCCCACCAACCCCTGAACTGCGGTGTTCCCAGTTAAGGTTCCTGATACGGGTCGAGCGCCTAACTGTCATCTAGGGATGGGTCCCGGGCGCGATGCTGATGTTCGAGGTGTCAAAGGATGTTGATCGGTCAGTTGCTGTTGCTCCCTACACCGACGAACATCTTGATCGGGGTGCCGGTTTCTGGCGTCACACTGTTTGCGTACGGTGAGGGCGGACATGTGATCCGCTGATCGTCTTGACTCTCACGTTGCGTGAGGTCTAAGACTGAGGTGTATGAGTGAAAACTACAGTGCTGTTGAGATGAGCCCGGTACCTGCCCCAGGCCCGGACGCGGTTGCCCCGGAGCCGTTTCACGGCATCTACGGCATGCCCGCGTTCGTGACGATCCCCAGCGCCGATTTCCCGGCCTCGATAGATTTTTGGACTCGTGGACTCGGGTTCTTCGAACTGTTTAGTAT
>JBASAN010000235.1:0-2225 GCA_049650625.1 Ornithinimicrobium sp. | reverse complement strand
GGGCGGCGTCGGCGCTAGTCCCGCCGCGCCACCCGCACGTCCACGAGGGTGGCGTGCCCGCGGGAGTCGACCTCGACCACGGCCACGGCGCTCCCGTCGCTGACGTCCTCCTCCATGGCGAGGGCTTCGTCCTGCGGCAGGAACCAGCTGTCGATGTCGCAGCGCAGGCGCCAACTGTCGTCCTTAGAGCGCAGGAACGGTCCGCACTCGGGCCGCTAGAGACTTCTCGCAGGATCGGTGTCCGGCCAGACTCGGTCCAGGGGCTCGGCGGGTTCGCTCCCTTTTGGGCTGCCCATCCGTTCGCGGGTGTGGCTCTCTTCCGGTATGCGACCCGCCGGGCGCCGCTGACGAGGCGTGGCCCAAAAGGGGACTGCCCAGCTCGTAGTAGCAATGCCCACCTCGCCGTCCCTACCGGAACGAGCCCACAGGCGGGAGCAGGACGTGAACCAGGTGATCATCGGGGTCGATCCCCACAAGCTGTCAGCGACGATTGAGGTCGTCGACCGCAACGAGCAGCAGTCGGGCTCGGGACGGTTCAGCACCGACCAGGCGGGGTATGCCGCGATGCGGACCTACGCGAAGAAGTGGCCTGACAGGTTGTGGGCGGTCGAGGGCGCCAACGGTGTGGGACGTCCCCTCGCCCAGCGACTGCTCGAGGACGGCGAACACGTCGTGGACGTGCCCGCCAAGCTCGCCGCCCGGGTGCGGCTCCTCGACACCGGCCACAACCGCAAGACCGACGCCCGCGACGCCCACTCCATCGCGATCGTTGCCGTCCGCACCAGCACCCTGCGGGTCCTGAAGGTCGACGGCGAGCTCGAAGCAATGAGGATGCTGACCGACCGCCGTGAGGCGCTCACGCGTCGCCGGGTCCAGACCGTGTGCCGACTCCAGGCGCTGCTCGCCGAGCTCCTCCCCGGCCGGGCCAAACGCGACATCACCGCCCTGCAGGCCAAGAAGATGCTCGCCTCCGTCCGGCCACGCGACATCGCCGGGAAGACCCGCCGACGCATCGCCGCGGAAGAGTTGGCCGAGCTCGTCGCAGTCGAGGCCAAGATCAAGAAGTCGACCGCTGAGCTCAAAGAGATGGTTCTGGCGCGCCAGTCACGGCTGATGGACATCACCGGGGTCGGACCGGTGGTGGCAGCCCGGATCCTGGCCGACGTCGGAGACATCGCACGGTTCGCCGACCGGAACCGGTTCGCCTCCTGGGCCGGCACCGCGCCCATCGACGCCTCATCGGGAGAGAACAACAGGCACCGCCTCTCCCGAGCCGGCAACCGTCGCCTCAACCACATGATCCACATCGCCGCGCTCACCCAGGTCCGTCTCGACACCGAGGGCCGGACCTACTACCGAAGCAAGCGAGCCGCCGGCAAGAAGCACAAGGAGGCCCTGCGCTGCTTGAAGCGCAGGATCTCCGATGCGATCTACCGCCAGCTCATCGCCGACAACGCCGCCGCAGCGAGCCGCTCCGTTGGTGCGAGCCCGGGAGGGCACTGCGGGGCGTCTCAAGAATCCAGCGCGGCCGACTCTCACCCGCTCGTCGACACTTCGGATCAGCCACTTCCCGGACCCGCGAAACCGACGCTACAACCGCCCTCGCGACACCGGAAGACCACCGACAATCACAACCTCTCAACTGCCTCTTGACGACAAAGGGGAGCCGGAAAGCAGTGCGTCCCCAACCGGCGGACGGATCCGATGGCCGGCGGTCGCTAGGGCGCCCCGGCGCCCTCTGGCAGCCCGGCGCCCTCGTCCCGTGACGTGGCGAAGGCTGCGTCGACTGCCGTGCGCGTGCGCTCCGAGCTGGTCGGCATCAGGTGGGTATAGGTGCGCAGCGTGAAGCCGGGGTCGCTGTGGCCGAGATACTCGGACACGGCGCGGATGGACTCGCCGGCGTCGAGGAGGACCGAGGCATACCAGTGGCGCAGGGCGTGCATTCCGTTGTCGCGGGAGTCGGCGATGCCGGCGGTGGCCTGCGCTCGCTTCCAGGGCCCTGAGTTGAAGTAGTTGCGGTTGAGCGCTCGGCGCTCGCGGCTGGTCAGGATCAGCGGCACTCGTTCGCTCGTCTTGCTCGTTGGCGTCTCCCAGGGCAGTGCGACGTGTCGGGCGGGGAAGCGCTGGAGGTGCGCGTTGAGCTCGTCGGCCACGGTCGAGGGGAGTGGGACTGTGCGGGTCTTGTTGGCCTTCGGTGGGGCGAAGACGAGCTGGTTGCCGTGGAA
>JBASAN010000234.1:0-11120 GCA_049650625.1 Ornithinimicrobium sp. | reverse complement strand
TGGAGCCGACTTGCGACAGGATGGCCGACCTTCCATGATCGAGTTCAAATCTGTGAGCAAGAAATTCCCGGACGGCACGGTTGCCGTTGAGGATTTCAGCCTCGTGCTCCCCTCCCACAAGACCACCGTCTTCGTCGGCTCGTCAGGTTGTGGCAAGACCACCCTCCTGCGGATGATCAACCGGATGGTCGAGCCCACCTCGGGTCAGATCCTGATCGACGACGAGGACGTGGCCAGCCGTGACCGGGTCAAGCTGCGACGCAGCATCGGCTACGTGCTGCAGTCCGCGGGCCTGCTCCCGCACCGAACCGTGGCCCACAACGTGGCCACGGTGCCGATCCTGAACGGTGTGGCCAAGGCCAAGGCCCAAGAAGAAGCGCTGGAGCTGCTCGGCAAGGTCGGTTTGGACCAGCACCTTGCTCAGCGCTATCCCGGGCAGCTCTCCGGTGGACAGCAGCAGCGTGTCGGCGTCGCTCGGGCCCTCGCCAGCGACCCCAACATCCTGCTGATGGACGAGCCGTTCGGAGCGGTCGACCCGATCGTGCGCGCCGATCTGCAGACCGAGCTCAACCGGCTTCAGAACGATCTGGGTAAGACCGTGGTGTTCGTGACCCACGACATCGACGAGGCGTTCAAGCTCGGTGACCAGGTCGTGATTCTGAAGAAGGGTGGGGAGGTGGCTCAGACGGGCACCCCGGCCGAGATCCTGGCCCATCCCGCCGACGACTTCGTGTCCTCCTTCATCGGCGCCGACAAGGGTAAGCGGGACCTCTTCCTGGAAGAACAGGACGGCACGGGGTCGCGTCTGGTGGTCGACTCCGACGGCCGGCCCATCGGCATGCTGGGTGACGGGCCGCAGCACTGATGGACTGGACGCTGAACAACCTCGACCTGATCTGGGATCTGACGCTCTATCATGCGCAACTGTCGATCATCCCGATCCTCGCGAGTTTCTTCCTCGCCATCCCGCTCGGGTGGATAGCGATCCGCAGCTCGACGTTGCGCACCGTGGTGATCACCAGCACCAGCCTGCTCTACACGATCCCCTCATTGCCGCTGTTCGTGATCCTTCCAGCGGTGATCGGGACCCAGGTGGTCAGCGACATCAACCTGATCGTGGCGCTCAGCATCTACGGCGTGGCCATCATGGCGCGCTCGGCTGCAGACGCCTTCGCCTCGGTCGACGACACGACGCTCGACGCCTCGACCGCGATGGGGTTCTCGTCGCTGTCGCGGTTTTTCCGCGTCCAGCTGCCGCTGGCCGGCCCGGTGCTCCTAGCCGGGATCCGGGTGGTCTCGGTCAGCACGATCGCGCTGGTCTCGGTCGGGGTGATCATCGGGTCCCGAAACCTGGGCTATCTGTTCCAGAACGGTAAGCAGCGGGGCATCCTCGAGGAGGTGTCGGTGGGGATCATCATGAGCCTGCTGCTGGCCCTGCTCTTCGACCTCATCCTTGTGGCCCTCGGACGTGCCCTGATGCCGTGGTCTCAGAAGGTGACCACATGAACCTGTTCTTCGACGCCCTGCAGTGGCTGGTCGACCCCGCGCAGTGGACGCCCGGAGCCCGAAGCCCCCTTCCGATCCAGGACCGCCTCTGGGAGCACCTGCTCTACACGGTGATCTCGGTCCTCATCGCCGCGGCCATCGCGCTTCCGCTCGGCTTCTACATCGGCCATACCGGACGCGGGCGACAGTTCACCATCGCCTTCACCGGCTCCATGCGGGCGTTGCCCACGCTGGGGGTCCTGTTCTTTCTGCTGATGGTCTTCGGTGAGTTCATGTCCTACGACACCGCCCCCATCGTGGGCGCGACGATCGCCTTCGTCATCCTGGCGATCCCCTCCATGCTGGCTGGTGCCTACGCCGGGGTGGAGTCGGTCGAGCGCAGCACCGTCGACGCCGCACGGGCAGGTGGCATGACCGAATGGCAGATTCTGACCCAGGTCGAGATCCCGCTCGCCCTGCCATTGATCATCGGTGGCCTCCGGGCCGGAACCCTGCAGGTCATCGCGACGGTGACCATCGCCTCCTACGCCGGTCTCGGTGGCCTGGGGCGCATCATCACCTCGGGTATCGGCCTCAACGACTACAATCGAATCCTGGGTGGGGCCTTGCTGGTCACCGTGTTGGCCCTGCTCGTGGATGCCCTCTTCGCCGCGGTCCAACGTGCGATCGCAGCCAAGGGTGTCAGCACCACCACCCGCACAAGCACCAAGCGTTCCGGCGTCCGCCGGGCGCTGCGACTACCCGCGCGTTGAACGCGTCATACGAAGGGACCTCGCCCAATGTTCACCACTCGACTGACCCGCAGGGGCGCCGTGGCGCTCGCTTCCGGTGTTGTACTGACCCTCAGCGCCTGTGGCTCGGATGACCCCACGGCTCCCGAGTCCGACGGCGGAGACTCCGAAGGCAGCAGCACCGTCATCGTCGGCTCGTTCGCCTTCCCCGAGAGTGAGATCCTCGGTGAGATCTATGCCCAGGCCCTCGAGGCCAACGGGATGGAGGTGGAGACCCAGTTCAACATCGGTCCCCGCCAGCAGACCATCCCGGCTCTCCAGGACGGGTCGATCAACGTAATCCCCGAGTACAACGGCAACCTGCTGGCGTACTACAACACCGAGTACACCGAGCGCACCACGGAGGAGGTCGACGCCGCCCTGACCGATGTCGTCGCCGAGGACGACCTCCGGGTGCTCGACTCCGCGGAGGCCGAGGATAAGGACGCCTACGTCGTCACCAGGGCCACCGCCGAGGAGAACGATCTCACCTCGATCGGTGATCTCTCGGCCCTGGAGCCCTTCACGCTTGGCGCGAGCCCGCAGTTCGCCGAGCTCGGCTACGGTCTGCCCGGTCTGGATGAGACCTACGGCGTGAGCGACGTGAAGTTCCGCCCGATCGAGGACTTCGGTGGGCCCGATACGGTCAAGGCGCTCGTGGATGACACGGTGCAGGTGGCCGACATCTTCACCACGTCGCCCGCGCTGGTCGCCGAGGACCTGGTCGTGCTGGAAGACCCCGAGAACCTCATCTCGTCGCAGAACATCCTCCCCTTGGTGGCGGACTCGGTGTATAGCGACGAGCTCGCCGACGTACTCAACGGAATCTCCGCCGAGCTGACGACCGAGGACCTCATTGCTCTGCGCGAGCGGGTCGAGGGCCAGGAGAAGGTCTCTGCCTCCACGGCAGCCGAGGACTGGCTGGCCGAGAAGGGCCTCAACTAACACGTCCCCACTCCTACGACGTTTGGGTCACTGTTGCGGTCGGTATCAACCGCAACAGTGACCCAAACGCGTGAGGGGTGGCGGTCGGGACCCAACGCCAGGGCCGGTCGAGAACTGTCGCGTCGCAGGCATGGTCAACCGAGGTTGCGCCCCACTACCATGAGCGCGTTCGGCCCACCGTGACCTATCGAGACGAGGCGAGAAGCGTGAGCGAGCCCGGGGGCCACTGACCAGCCTGCCTACTCCCAGCCCCAGTATTCGCAGGCTCAGACCCCCCAGCCTTACTACGGTCAGCAGCAGGGGCAGCAGGTCGCCCCGAAGAACCCACCGCTGATGGCCATCATCTCGTTCTTCGTGCCGGGCGTCGGCACGATGCTCAACGGCAACGTGGGCCTCGGCATTGTCATGCTGGTGGGCTACCTCGGCGCGTGGGTGTTCAGCGCGCTCTTGTGGTTCCTGTTCCTGGGTTGGCTCGTGTGGCCGGTCATGATCGGGATCGTGGTCTGGGCGATGGTCGACTCCTACAAGGGGGCCCAACGCTGGAACGCCATGCACGGCGTCATCAGCTGAGCCGACCCCGCTCCTCTCGCGGTGCCAGGCCTATCCCTCTAGCGTGGGCGCATGTCTAACGCCATCGAGGACTACGCCATGGTGGGAGACCGGCACACTGCGGCCCTGATCTCCTCCGCCGGCTCCGTGGACTGGTTGTGTTTCCCGCGCTTCGACTCGCAAGCGTGCTTCGCTGCTTTGCTCGGCGATGAGGAGCATGGTCGGTGGTTGCTGAGCCCCCGCGATGAGGCACGCACCACCCGCCGGTACGTCGAGGGCACCGTGGTGCTGGAGACCACCCACGAGACCGACACGGGGACGGTGCGGGTGACCGACGTTATGCACCCGGCCGATGGGCGCGCCGATTTGGTACGCCGGGTCGAAGGCATCTCCGGCACGGTCACCATCGCGCACGAGTGGATCGTGCGGCTCGGCTACGGCGCCATTCTGCCGTGGTTGCGCCACGAGCCCGATCCCAGTGACCACGGCGGGGACGAAGCTCTTGTCGCAGTTGTGGGGCCGGACATGTTGATCCTGCGGGGGCCACGACTACCTAAGCCCGAGGGAGGACGACACGTCGACGAGTTCGACATCGCCGAAGGCGAGGTGGCCCACTTCAGCATGGTGTGGTCCAAGTCCTACGAGGCGATGCCGCAGCCGATCGATGTCGAGGCGCGGCTGAAGGAGACCATCCAGGAGTCGCGCGACTGGATCGACGGGGGGTGTGGGTTGCGGCGCTACGCCGATGCGGTCGACCAGTCCTTGCTCATACTGCGGGCCATGACGCACGCGCAGACCGGTGGCATCGTGGCGGCGCCCACGACGTCGCTGCCCGAGGAGCTCGGCGGCAGCCGGAACTGGGACTACCGCTACACCTGGCTGCGGGACGCGGCTCAGACGGTGCAGGCACTGCTGTCCACCGGACTACGTGATCGCTCGGTGCTGTGGCGCGACTGGCTGCTGCGCGCCGTTGCCGGCGACCCTGACGACCTTCAGATCATGTACACCGTGGACGGCAGCCGCGAGATGCCGGAGCGGGAGTTGGACCACCTGCCGGGGTATGCCGACTCCGTGCCTGTTCGGGTCGGTAACGAAGCTGTGAACCAACGCCAGACCGACGTGCTGGGCGAGGTCATGATCGCCTTGGAGATGCTGCGCGGTGAGGGGGTGGAGGAGACAGAGGACACCTGGCGGCTGCAGCGCTCCTTGATCGATGACTTGGCCGAAGACTGGTACGAGCTGGACCACGGACTGTGGGAGATGCGCGGTGACAAGCAAGCCTTCACGCACTCCCGGGTGATGGTCTGGGTGGCGATGGACCGTGGCCTCCGGGCGATCGACGACCATGGATTCGAAGGGCCGACCCAGAAATGGCGGGAGGTTCGCGACACGGTGCGAGAGGAGGTGCTGAGCCAAGGCTTCAACTCCGAGATCAACTCCTTCACCCAGCACTACGAGACCACCGAGGTTGACGCCTCGCTCCTGGTGATGCCCATCACGGGATTTATCGAGCCCGACGACCCGCGGTTCGTCGGCACCGTCGAGCGGATCGAAGCGGAGCTGATGCGCGATGGTCTGGTCCTGCGGTACCGAGCGACCTCGGACGCCGACGGCCTGGACGGCGACGAACACCCGTTCTTGATCTGCAACTTCTGGCTCGTCAGGGCCTACGCCAGCATGGGGCGTCTCGACGATGCGACGGAACTCTTCGAGCGTCTTCTGTCGCTACGCAACGATGTGGGCCTGATGGCCGAGGAGTATGACGTGAAACGTGGTCGACAGATGGGCAACTTCCCGCAGGCCTTCTCCCATCTTGGCCTGGTGCAAGCTGCCGTCGCGCTGGACGCGGCTTACGCCGCCGGAAGCGGAGCAGCGGACGGCGACGAGAGTTCGTCAGACTGACGGGAGAGCGGCAGCAGCGGCCACGATGTCGTCGAAGTCGCGTTCGACGGCCTTGCGTGTGGCGCGAAGCCCGATCGGTCCCAGCAGTCGCGTGAGTAGTGCGGTCATGCCGCCGTCGGGGCTGGAGCCGGTGAACGTCATCGTGAGCTGGGTGCCCTCGTCCTCGGTCAGCTCCCAGATCGTGCGGTAGTGCACGTGCTGCTCGCCTGACTCGACGACGGTCCGGCGCAGGGGGTCGTTGGATCGGACCCACATCTCCTCGGTCGCGGACTGCCCGAAGAACGTCCGCGTCTCCCGCCAGCGGGTACCGACGGCATACGGACCGCTGGTCATGATCTGGACGGCCTGCACGCCGCGGAGGTGGTGGCTGAGACGGCTGAGGTCGGTGAGTACCTCCCAGACCTGCTCCACCGGGGCACGCATTCGTCGGGTGACGACCAAGGTCTGCTCAGGCATGAGTCGAGTGTAGGTTGCGACCGGACCGCTGCCAGGTCAGCGCAGGCGCTTGGCCAGCGAGGCTGAGGGTATGCCGAAACTCGCTGGGTCGACGATCGCAGCGAGCGCTTCGATCCCGTCCACCAGCCTGGGTCCCGGGCGGGCGAACGAGGCATTGGCATCGACGGCCCAGACCTGCAGCGGCCCTCGGGAACCCTCCGCGTCGGGACCCTTTCGCGCGGCCATCGCCGCCAAAGGGCTGCTGAGCAGGAGCTCCTCGGCCAGAGCGGTCGATGTCGTGAGGTCGAACCCACACGGGGCGACCACCACGACGTCCGGGTCCGCCGCGGCGACGTCGTCCCAGCTGACCGGCACCGACCGGGCGCCGGCAGTGCCCAGGACACTGAGCCCCCCGGCACGGGTCACCATCTCCGGAACCCAGTGGCCTGGGGCGAAGGGTGGGTCGGTCCACTCCAGCACCGCCACCCGTGGCGCATCGGGTATCGCCTTCCCGGGCATCGCGGCGAGTCGGTCGCTCAGCCCGCTCAGGAGGGCAGCGGCCTCGTCGCTTCGCCTACAGGCGTCCCCGATCTGCTGCACGCTGGTCAGCACTTCTTCCAGGGTGTGAGGGTCGGTGGTGACCACCTGCGCGGCGCAGCCGAGGTGCTCCAACGCGTCGCGCACCTCGGAGACGTCTACGGCGCAGACCGCGCAGAGGTCTTGAGTGATGACCAGGGTTGCGTCCAGACCGGCCAGGGCGTCGCGGTCGAGGTGATAAAGGTCCTCCCCGGCCGTCAACCGTGACCGGACCAGTGCATCGATCTCGGCTGGAGTCGGCGGACGCCCATCCACCGCCTCGGGCAACGACGATGTGGAGACGATGGTGGCCTGGGCACGGGCGACCGCCGGCTCGTCGCACTCGAAGGTCACGCCCACCACGGACTCGCCAGCACCGACGGCATACAGGATCTCGGTGGCCGAAGGCAGCAACGAGATGATGCGCATGGAGTCAGTCGGAGGTGTGTGGGTGCTACTCATCTTCGGAGTCCGGCTCAGAAGTGGTTTCGGCTCCCTCAGCAGGCGGGGCGCCGAGCTGTTCGAACCCGTCGCCCAACACCAGGTCGATCGTGGCCGACTCACGTTCGTCGGGCACGAGAGTCGAGCCGGGGACGGACTGCTGGAGCAACTCGGCGGCCTCGAGGCCGTCCGGGCCGTGACGAATGTTGGCTGACTCCTCGATAGTGGCCTGCTCAGGGTCGTTGTCGATCGAGGCAACGTCGAAGTCGCGCTCCTCCAGCTCTCCAGCGATGCGTCCGGCCAGGCCCGGCTCTCCCTTGGCGTTGTAGACGTTCACCGTGACCTCGGAGGGTTGGATCGCCGGGGCTGAGGTGGTGACGGCGCTGGAGTCCGTCGATCCCTCGTCCGGCCCGCCGACCCAGCCTTGGTAGTAGGCGATCGCGTAGGCCAACACGATGAGCAACAGGGCGGTGAGCCCCGTCAACACCAAAGCCGTGGTCCGACGGCGGCGTCGGGCTGCCGTCGACATGCCTCCGGTGCGCACGTATCCCATAGTCGGCCACGCTAGCGGCAGGCTGGTTCAGTCGATGACCAGGACACGCCCATGAACGACGGGCCGCCCCTGCAGGGCCGCGCGCAAGGCCCGGTGAAGACCGTCCTCGAGGTAGTAATCGTCCTTCCAGTGGACGACATGGCAGAAGATATCGCCGTAGAACGTCGAGTCCTCGGACAGCAGGGCGCGGAGGTCCAGCTGGGCCCGAGTGGTGATCATCTCCTCCAGGCGCAACATGCGCGGAGCCAGATGGGACCAGTCCTGCGGGTTGACCAGCTCGTGCGCGGGGTAGGGACGGCCCTCGCGGACGCCCTTGAAGATCATGGTCCGATCCTAGACGGCAGCGGACGCCGAAGCGGGAAAGTTACTAGAGTCGACTCGGTGAGCGACGACGAGCCGACCCAGATCGAAGCCATCACCGCGGGATACGCCTTCGAAGGCCCCAGCATCACCCTGGGGGCAGCGGTCGCCGACGGTTCGCCCGTGCCGGACGCCGTCGTCGCGTTGCCGCTGTCCTCGATGAACCGCCACGGTCTGGTGGCGGGTGCGACCGGCACCGGCAAGACGGTGACTCTGCAACTGATGGCCGAGCAGCTCTCGGCTGCCGGGGTGCCGGTGTTCCTCGCCGACGTCAAGGGAGACCTGTCCGGGCTGGCCACGCCGAGCCCGGGGCACCAGAAGGTCGATGCTCGGATGGAGTCGCTAGGCCAGTCATGGCAATCCACGGCATACCCCGTGGAGTTCCTGCGCCTGGGCGGCGAAGGCACCGGCGTGCCAGTCCGGGCGACAATCAGCGCTTTCGGCCCCATCCTGTTGTCCAAGGTCCTCGGCCTGAACGATACGCAGGAGTCGAGCCTGGGTCTGGTCTTCCACTACGCCGACAAGAACGGTCTGGCCTTGTTGGATCTGAAGGACCTGCAGGCGGTGGTGCAGCACCTGCTCTCCGACGAGGGAAAGGCGGACCTGAAGGGGCTCGGTGGGTTGGCCAGCTCCACCGCCGGGGTCATCCTGCGCGAGCTCATCGCCTTCAGCGACCAGGGGGCCGAAGACTTCTTCGGTGAGCCTGAGTTCGACGCGGCCGATCTGCTGCGCACGGACGACGCCGGCCTCGGGGTGATCACCGCCCTGGAGCTGCCGAGTGTGCGCGACCAGCCGGTGGTCTTCTCCACCTTCTTGATGTGGCTGCTGGGGGAGCTGTTCCAGGACCTCCCCGAGGTTGGCGACCAGGACAAGCCTGAGCTGGTCTTCTTCTTCGACGAGGCGCACCTGCTCTTCGACGACGCGTCGAAGGCCTTCCTGGACTCCGTGGAGCAGGCCGTCCGCTTGATTCGCTCCAAGGGCGTCGGCGTCTTCTTCGTGACGCAGGCTCCGACCGACGTCCCGGACGGCGTGCTCGCTCAGCTCGGCAACCGGGTGCAACATGCCTTGCGCGCGTTCACCCCCAACGACGCCAAAGCGCTGAAGGCGACGGTGTCGACCTTCCCGACCAGTCAGTACGACTTGGCGCAGACGTTGACCAACCTCGGGACCGGGGAAGCGATCGTGACGGTGCTGTCCGAGCGCGGGGCCCCCACTCCCGTGGCCTGGACCATGCTTCGAGCGCCTCAGTCGACGATGGGGCCCAGCGAGGAGGGCGTGATGAATGGGCTGGTGGCCTCTTCGCCCCTGGCGGCACGGTACGCCGAGGTGTTGGACCGTGAGTCGGCCTACGAGAAGCTGTCGGCCCGGCTGGAGCCGCAGCCGGAGCGTCGTGGTGAGACGAGCCGTGCGGGGAGTCCGTCCAGTGACCTGAATGTCGAGCTGGAGCGCGCCGCAGAGGAGGGCGCATGGCCCGAGGAGGAGGTGCGACGCCCTCCCGCCCGGTCACGCACGTCTTCTGAGGACGAGCAGTCGATGGTGGACAAGGTCGTCGGCTCACCGGCGTTCCGCTCGATGGTGCGTTCGGCGGGCACGGTGATCGGACGCGAGATCACCAGAAGTCTGTTCGGCACGGCACGTCGACGCTCGCGCTAGGCGCGCTGTAGGACGACGGTACGGCCCCGGAGGGCCGGTGTGGCGGAGGATAGGGGATTTGAACCCCTGAGGGGTTTCAACCCCAACACGATTTCCAATCGTGCGCACTAGGCCACTATGCGAATCCTCCGTCGGGCAGGTTACCCGAGGGGGTCCACCCAGCACGAATCGGCATCGGACCGCCCCACAACGCCGTGGGTGCACGGCAGAGTTTCGACGGGAGCGTGCGCTGGCTTAGGGTGGGGGACGGCCCCCCGCGTGGTGGTACCTCACTGAACTCCCCCAGGGCAGGAATGCAGCAAGGGCAGGTGGGCTCTTCCAGGTGCGCGGGGGGTCCTTCGCTGCCTCGATGCCGTACGAAGGCCCCGTGCAGGGCTCGGCGGAAGAAACTTCTCGGACATCCAATCCGCTGTGACGTCGGTCACGAATCCCCTCGGCAACACCGTTTGAGAACGAGGTCGGCTGTCAACGTCGCACCTTCTTCAGGCCCCTGCCTGATATGTGCTCGATATAGAAGCCTATGGCGCTCGCAAAGAAAGATGACGTTTGTGCAAAGTCGTTAGGTTATCTGCACCTTTCAGGGCATGGTCCTTTATTACGCTGGCGGGTTTTTCGTCATTTTGATGCCGATCAGCGACGCACAACCCCATCGCAAAATCACGGGTCTCCCGAGAGGATCAGAATGTCTTCAACAGCGCGGACAACGAATGTCCGCAGTCGTCCTGCCAAGGCGATGCTTGCCACAGGGTCCGCCCTTATGGCGGTAGCGCTGGCCGGCGGTTTGCCCAACTTCGCCAACGCCTCGAGTCACCGGGAAGCTCCGCTCATTGCGAACGACCCCGTGAACGACAACACGGATACCTACGCGTTCGTCAGCCCTGACGACGCCGGGACCGTGACCTTGGTGGCCAACTGGTCGCCGTTCCAGGAGCCCAACGGCGGCCCTAACTTCTACCCCTGGGAGGACGGCACCTGGTACGACATCAACATCGACAGCAACGGCGATGCGACCCCCGATGTCACGTACCGTTGGACCTTCTCCACCGATGACCAGCGCGGGACCGACACGTTCCTGTACAACAACGGTCCGGTGGAGTCGCTCGACGACGAGAACCTGTTGTTCAGGCAGACTTTCACACTTACCAAAATCGAGGGTGACAACGAAACGGAAATTGCTTCCGGTCCGGTGGCTCCTTCGAATGTCGGCCCCGTTTCCATGCCGGACTACGGCTCATTGCGTGATGCGGCTATTACCGACGTCGACGGTGGCGGAAAGACGTTTGCCGGTCAGGCCGACGACTCTTTCTTCCTCGACCTTCGCGTTTTCGACCTTCTCTACGGCGCTGACTTGTCGTTGACGGGTCAGGACACATTGGCCGGCTACAACGTCAACTCGGTGGCACTGCAGGTGCCGATCGACGAGGTCGCGC
>JBASAN010000233.1:0-4534 GCA_049650625.1 Ornithinimicrobium sp. | reverse complement strand
GCGCAAGGCGATGACCGAGGAGTCCTTCGGGTTGTACAAGAAGCACGGCACCAACCCCTTCTCCTCCTGTCTACCGATCCTGCTGCAGATGCCGTTCTTCTTCGCGTTGTTCCGGATGTTGAACGGTCTGCCGGATCTCGCTGCGGGACAACGGGATTCCATCGGCTTCTTCACTCAGGAACTGGCCATAAAGATGGAAGACTCGACCATCTTCGGAGCACAGCTGTCATCCAGCTTCCTGCACACCGATGGCGATCCCGCGGCCAAGGTGCTGTCGATCGTGTTGATCCTGCTGATGTCGTTCACCCAGTTCATCACTTCGCATCAACTGATGCGCAAGAACATGCCCGCGGCAGCGCTGGACGGCCCGATGGCTCGCCAGCAACAGATCCTGATCTACGCCTTGCCGATCATGTTCGCCGTCTTCGGCGTCAACTTCCCCCTGGGTGTGCTCATCTACTGGACGACGACCAACCTGTGGACCATGGGTCAGCAGTTCTTCGTGATCCGCAGGATGCCCGCGCCCGGATCGTTGGCTGAGAAGGCCCTCGAGGAGCGTCGTCTGGCCAAGGGGAAGCCCATTCAGAAGTTCCAGCTGAACGGGGTGGACGAGGCGGAGACGGTGCCGCCGAGCGTGATCCGCGAGAGCGGCCAGCGCGTCCAGCCTCAAGGCAAGAAGCGTGCGAAGAACAAGAGCAAGAGCAACAGACCCAAGGGCCGCTAGCGCCCACCGGATCAGCCGCTTGACACTCGCCGCAGCACCAGGCGAACGAAGCGATCCGACGACATCCCATCCCAGCCCACCGAAACTCAGGAGCACGGCTATGGACACGACCACCGATCACGTAGGGCCGAGCGACACCGACGAGGAGGCCGTCGAGGTCGCTGAGACCACCGACGAGTCGGCGAACCCGTCTCACAGTGATGGTAGCGACAGAGCCTCCCGCCGCACACGCGTGGCAGCAGACCTGGAGCGTGAAGGTGAGGTCGCGGCAGACTTCCTGGAGACCCTCATGGACATCGCCGACCTCGATGGCGACTTGGAGGTCGACGTCGACGGGGATCGCGCGGCCGTGTCCATCGTGGACTCCGAGGAAGGCAGTGTGCCGCGGCGACTCGTGGGGACCAAGGCAGTCGTCCTCGAAGCGCTGCAGGAGCTGACCCGGCTGGCCGTCCAAGCCGAGACCGGCGACCGAAGCCGCCTGATGCTGGACATCGGTGGCCACCGTGCAGAACGTCGAGACTCGCTGGTGCGCAGCGCCGCAGACGTCATCGCCACCGTCAAGGCCGAGGGGGAACGGCGCGAGCTGGAGCCGATGACCGCCTTCGAGCGCAAGGTTGTGCACGACGAGGTCCTCAAGGCCGGCTTGCGCTCGCAGTCCGAGGGTGAAGAGCCACGGCGATTCGTCGTGGTCATGCCGTCATCGTCGTAGCCTCGTCGACCCCGCGGCGTGTCGAACCCCGACGCGCAGCGCACATGTTCGGCCCACCGACGAAAGTGAGCCCCCACCCGTGAAACCGCATGACGATGGTCCCGACGAGGGGGGTTCGGACGCCCAAGCCCGGCGACCGCCTCGCCTGGCTGGGGAGATCTTCGGTGAGCATCTGCCGCAGGCGATCCGGTATGCCGACCTGCTGGTCACTACGGGTATCGACCACGGGCTGCTCGGGCCACGGGAGGCGCCCAAGGTCTGGGACCGCCACATCATCAACTGCGCGATGGTGGAGTCACTACTGCCTCATCGCACTCGAGTCATCGACATCGGCAGCGGTGCGGGATTGCCGGGTCTGGCGTTGGCCATTGCCCGTCCCGACCTTCGGGTCGCGCTGATCGAGCCTTTAGCACGCCGCACCGAGTGGCTTCAGGCCGCTGTCGAGGAGTTGGGGCTGACACAGGTGACCGTGCATCGCGCCCGAGCCGAGGAAATGAGCGGGCTCATCCAGGCTTCGGTCGTGACCGCCCGTGCGGTAGCCAAACTGGATCAGCTGGTGGGCTGGGCCTGGCCACTCCTACCCATCGGTGGTCGGCTCCTCGCGCTGAAGGGTCAGTCTGCAGCCGATGAACTAGAGGCTGCCCAGCCGCGTCTGGTGTCCCGAGGGGTGACTCAGACGAAGGTGCATTTCTTGGGAGAGGACATCCTTGAGCAGCCGGTGCGCGTCGTCGAAGTGGTCCGGGCAGCGGTCGACCCCGCTCGGGAAGAGGTTCAGGGTGGCCGTCTTGCGAAGAAGACGCGCCCTCGAAGCTCGGGTGGCAGGCGCATATGAGCATCAATCCCGCTCTGGGCTGGCCGCTGGACGGGCAGAATGCCGAGGCAACGGATACTTCGAGGCACAGGACCGGCCTGGGCTGGCCGGAACGTGACGGTGTTTCACGTGAAACGATGCCGACCGCCGCCGCATCAGGCGGCGTGCCGCACCCGGTTTCACGTGAAACAAGGGCAACCCCTGTTCCCCCGGCCGACGTGCCGCCGCCCGATTCACGTGAAACGCAGGCAAGCGATCCCTTGGTTCGCCCGGGCCGGCATAGGGCAGCGCTGCGGCGACCCGAAGAACCACGGATCATCACCGTGGCAAACCAGAAGGGTGGGGTGGGCAAGACCACCACCACGGTCAACGTCGCCGCAGCCCTGGCCCAGGGTGGTGCACGAGTACTGGTCGTCGACCTGGATCCTCAGGGCAACGCCAGCACTGCCTTGGGCATCTCCCACGATGAGGACGTCCAGGGAATCTATGACGTCCTCATCGACGCGATGCCTTTGGCGGATGTTGTGCAGCCGTCCAGCAGTGTCGACGGCGTCTTCTGCGCGCCCTCGACCGTTGACGTGGCCGGCTGTGAGATCGAGCTGGTGAACCTCGAAGGACGCGAGTTTCGGCTGCGCGAGGCACTCCGGGTGCATGTTGGCCCCGACTCACCCGCGGGCGGCGGACCGGATCGCCGCTATGACTATGTGCTGATCGACTGCCCACCGAGCTTGGGACTGCTGACCATCAACGCGTTCAGCGCCAGCACGGAGGTGTTGATTCCGATCCAGTGCGAGTACTACGCGCTCGAGGGACTGACCCAGCTCGTGCGCAGCGTGGACCTCATTCAGCAACACCTCAATCCACATCTTCGGATCTCCGGCATCTTGATGACCATGTTCGACGCGCGAACGCGTCTTTCAGCGCAGGTGGCCACGGAGGTGCGGGAGCACTTTGGAGAGCTCGTCTTCCCCACCTCGATCCCGCGTTCGGTGCGGATCTCCGAGGCACCGAGCCATGGAGAAACCGTCCTGACCTACGACCCCAGCAGTGTGGGAGCGCTGTCCTACCGCGAAGTTGCGGTAGAACTGAGCGAGCAGATCTGGGCCAACACCGCCACCCCCCGAACAGCACAGGAGCGCGCATGAACGATCGACGAAGGGGTCTAGGGCGGGGTCTCGGAGCCTTGATACCGGCGGAGTCGGCAAACCAGGCCCGGCCCACCGACGTATTCTTCGCCACGCATGTGGGGCGGCCAGAGGACGTCCAGCCCGCTCCTGCCGAGGCGGCACCACCTTTGGTCGAAACGCTGAAGCCGGTGCCGGGGGCGCACTTCGCCGAGATCGACGTGTCCCGAATCGCGCCGAACCCACGTCAACCACGAGTGGAGTTCGACGAGGACGACTTGGCGGAGCTGGTGCACAGCATTGCCGCCGTGGGGGTCCTGCAGCCTGTGGTCGTCCGTCGAGTGGACGCCGGCGACGATGAGGCCGTGGCCGGGGCTCACCCGCCGGAGTCTTCGTACGAGCTGGTCATGGGTGAGCGTCGTTGGCGTGCCTGCATCGCAGCGGGCATGATGACCATCCCGGCGATCGTCAAGGAGACGCGTGACGACGACCTGTTGCGAGATGCTTTGCTGGAGAACTTGCACCGCAGTGAGCTCAACCCCCTTGAAGAGGCGGCTGCCTACCAGCAGTTGCTCGCGGACTTCGGGTGCACGCAGGAGACGCTGGCCGAGCGGATCGGTCGCTCTCGACCGCAGATCTCGAACACGATACGGCTGCTGAGGTTGCCGGGACCCGTGCAGCGCCGAGTGGCATCTGGGGTGCTCTCGGCTGGTCACGCACGGGCGCTGCTGGGAATGCAGGACGCCGAGGGCATGGAGCGCCTGGCCAAGCGCATCGTGGCCGAGGGTCTGTCGGTGCGAACCGTGGAGGAGCTCGTCGTCATGGGCGACCTGGACAGACCCGACGCTGCAGAGCGCCAGGCCGCGAAGACCCAAAGCGAGCCTGATCCTGACGTCGTGGCGTGGTCGTCGCGGTTGTCAGACCGCCTGGATACTCGCGTCACCATTGCCATGGGCAAGCGCAAGGGCCGGCTCAGCGTCGAGTTCGCGACCAAGGACGACTTGGAACGGATCTTGTCCCTCTTGGAGCCATCCGAGCAGGCATCGGCCTGAGCGAGCATACCGACCCTTGACGTTCTAGACCTTGCACTGACTGTCTACAGGCAATGCCCAGGTTTTCCACACACATGTGGATAACCTGGGCACTACTGTGCAGCAGTCATATTC
>JBASAN010000232.1:0-2998 GCA_049650625.1 Ornithinimicrobium sp. | reverse complement strand
GGCGACGCAGATCACCTCCGTGGTGGTCATGGTCATGCTTGCGGTCTTCTTCATCACCAGCGCCGACTCGGGTTCGCTGGTTATGGGCATGCTCTCCCAACGAGGCAAAGCAACGCCTGACACACCCGTGATCATCTTCTGGGGTCTCATGCTGGCCGGGATCGCCATCGTCATGCTCCTCATCGGCGGCGACCAAGCCTTGGACGGGTTGCAGAACCTGGTCATCGTCTCGGCTCTGCCGTTCGCGCTCGTGCTCTTCATGATGCTGTTCGCCTTCGCGAAGGACCTGAAGACCGATCCGATGATGATTCGACACGCCTACAGTGAGCACGCCTTGGACGAAGCCGTGCAGAGCGGCGTGCGCGAGCACGGTGACGACTTCGGGATCTCGGTCCGCAAGGCCGAGGACGGCCGCGGCGCGGGGTACGACTTCGACTCCGGATCCGAGGAGTACACGTCGTGGTATCAGCGCCACGACGAGGACGGCAACCCGATCGACTACGAGTACAAGCAGGGGTCCTTCTCGACCCCGGCATCGGAGGCTGTGCACGAGGATGAAAGTGTGCGCACCATGGTCGACGCCGAGGGTGAGGCAGAACGCGAGCCCATCAAACGGATCCAGTAGTTGGGTCATACCTATCTCGTCATCGGCGGTGGGATCAGCGGGCTGAGCGCGGCCTGGGCCGTGCTGCAGGCTGATCCCACCGCGGACGTCACCGTCTTGGAGAGCAGCCCGGTGCTGGGCGGCAAGATCGCCTCGGGGCAGGTCGCCGGGGTCGCCCTAGACACCGGCGCCGAGTCGTTGTTGGCGCGTCGGCCCGAGGGTCTCCAGCTGCTCGACGAGCTGGACCTGAGCGGTGAGGTGGTCCACCCGCAGACGTCTCAGGCGGCGTTGTGGAGCCGCGGGATGCTCCATCCTCTGCCGGGTGGCACGGTGATGGGCATCCCGGGCGATCCGTCCTCCTTGTTCCCGCTGTTGTCGGCGTCCGAGATCTCGCGTGCCCTCGACGAGCGCACCGGGGACCCAGCTCCCGGTCAGGACGTCTCGGTCGGGGACTTCGTCGCCGCACGGTTGGGCGATGCGGTGGTCGACCGGATGATCGAACCACTGCTCGGGGGGGTCTACGCCGGGCACGCACGAGAGATCTCCCTGGCTGCCGCGCTGCCCACGATGCTGCCGGCATACCAGGACGGAAGCTCTCTGCTGACGGCCGTCCGCGCCGCTCTGCCCGCTCCCGTTCCAACAGGCGCGGTCCGTCCGCCGGTCTTCGCCGGCCTGGAAGGCGGCGTGCACCGGCTCATCGCGGCTCTGGCCGAGGCGCTCCGAGATCACGGCTCGCAGATCCACCTGGGCGTGACGGCCCGGGAGGTGAGGCGGCGTCCCGTAGAGTCCGGTGGGGGCTTCGACGTGGTGACCGGGCCGCAACCCGCGCCGAGTGTGTGGCACGCGGACCGCGTCATCCTGGCGACGCCACCTGCCCCCAGTGCTCGACTGCTGCGCGGTGTCGTGCCGAGGGCCGCAGACGTCCTGGCAGGTATCGAGATGGCCTCCATGGCCATCGTGACCATGGCGTTGCCCGCCGACCGTGCACCGACGCTCGTGGGCTCGGGGGTTCTGGTGCCCCCGACGGAAGGTCTGCGGGTGAAGGCTTCGACCTTCAGCGGGAACAAGTGGGACTGGGTGCGCCGTCGTGGCGAGACCAACGACGAACGGACCGTCTTCGTGCGGGCCTCGATCGGGCGGCACCGCGAGGAGGTTGACCTACAACGCAGCGACGACGAGCTGGTGGAGGCCGTGAGAGACGATCTCGCACGTCTGGTGGGGCAGTCGGTGCCGGTCCCGCTGGACGCTCACGTCCAGCGCTGGGGGGGAGCCCTGCCGCAGTATGCCGTGGGACACCTCGAGCGGGTTGCGGTGCTGCAGCGAGAGGTGTCCGCGGTCCCGGGGCTGGCGGTCTGCGGAGCCGCCTACAACGGCGTCGGCATCCCCGCATGCATCGCATCGGGCCGGTCGGCCGCGGCCCAGGTCTGTCCCGCACAATGGCCCCATGACCACCCCTGAGAACGGAGCTTCCACCCGCCCTTCGCCCGACCAGGTCGAGGAGATCAACAAGGGCATCCGCTACGCGATGTACTCGGTCTTTCGGCTGACCGGACCGTTAGCCGCGGCGCACTCCGACGCGGAGGGACGCACGGCGCTGGCCAGCGAGGTCGCGGACCTCGTCGCTTCGCTGGAGGGCGGCGATGTGCACACCCGCGGCTTCTACGACGTGTCCGGCTTCCGTGCCGACGCCGACCTCATGGTCTGGTGGCACGCGGCGACGGTCGAAGGCCTGCAGCGGGCCTACCAGTCGCTGCGACGGACCACGTTGGGGGCGCATCTGGACCCGGTGTGGTCCCAGATCGCGATGCACCGCCCGGCGGAGTTCAACAAGGGCCACGTGCCGGCCTTCCTCGCGGGTGAGCAGGCTCGGGGATACCTCTGCGTCTACCCCTTCGTGCGGTCCTACGAGTGGTATCTCATGGAAGAGGGGGAGCGACGGGACATGCTCCGGGAGCACGGCCTGGCGGCCCGCGACTACGGGGACGTCCGGGCCAATACCCTGTCCTCGTTCGCTCTGGGGGACTACGAGTGGATCCTCGCCTTCGAGGCGGATGAAGTGCACCGCATCGTTGATTTGATGAGAGACCTGCGTAACACTCGCGCTCGCCTCCACGTGCGCGAAGAGGTGCCGTTCTACACCGGCCCCAGAGTCACTATGGACGCCTTCGTGCGCAGCGCCCCCTGAGACGGCGAGGGTGTCGGCGCTCAGCGCCGAGCTCCCTCGCCGGATGCTCTACTCCGCGGGAGTAAGGGTCATGCTGATCGAGTTGATGCAGTACCGCTGGTCGGTCGGGGTGTCGTAGCCCTCGCCCTCGAACACGTGACCCAGGTGTGACCCGCAGTTGGCGCAACGCACCTCGGTGCGGGTGCGACCGAAGGAGCGGTCCTTCACGT
>JBASAN010000231.1:0-2219 GCA_049650625.1 Ornithinimicrobium sp. | reverse complement strand
CCTCGAAGTCGCGCACCGGGTACGACCCGAAGGACGAGGACATCGCCTTCGGCCCCGTCAACAACGCCGGACAGCTCGAGCACGTCTCGGGCCTGGTGGAGCGAGCCCCTTCGCACGCCCGGTTGGTGACGGGCGGTAAGCATGTCGACGGACCAGGCTACTTCTACGAGGCCACCGTGGTGGCCGACCTGCAGCAGGGTGACGAACTCATCACGACGGAGATCTTCGGCCCGGTCATCACCGTGCAGAAGTTCAGCGACGAGAACGACGCCGTGGCCAAGTCCAACGACAGCAAGTACGCCTTGGCCTCCTCGGTGTGGACGAGCAACGCCGGCACGGCGGCCCGGATGGCCGCCCGACTGGACTATGGCTGTGTCTGGATCAACACCCACATCCCCTTGTTGGCCGAGATGCCGCACGGCGGCTTCAAACACTCCGGCTACGGCAAGGACCTCTCGTCCTACGGACTCGAGGACTACACCCGCATCAAGCACGTCATGCAGTTCCACGGATTCGAAGGCTAAGGACACGTCATGGCGATCGACCAGAGCAACACCCAGAGCGAGAAGGGACTGAAGTCCGACTCCGTCGGTGTCCTGGGCAGCACCGTCCTCAGTGTGTCCTCGGTGGCCCCGGCCTACGCGCTTACGGCCACGATCGGCATCCTGGCCGCCGCCGCGGGGGCCAAGATGCCGGTGGTGATCATCGCCGGCGCGCTTCCGATGATCTTCGCCGCCTACGCCTACCGGGAGTTCAACAAGGTCTCCCCGGACTGCGGCACCTCGTTCACCTGGACGACCAAGGCCTTCGGTCCCTACGTCGGCTGGATCGGTGGCTGGGCGGCCATCGTGGCCACCATCATCGTGCTGTCGAACCTGGCCGGCATCGGGGTGCAGTTCTTCTATCAGTTCATCGGGGAGGTCTTCAACGACCCGGGCATCTCCGACCTGTGGCAGAACACCGCGGTCAACGTGCTCACCTGTTTCGCCTTCCTCGCCATCGCCAGCTTCGTCGCCTACCGCGGCATCGACGCCACCGAGCGTGTGCAGTTCTTCCTGGTCGGCTTCCAGCTCGTCATCCTGCTGATCTTCTCGGTGGTGGCCATCGCCACGCGGGGTGAGTCCGGCGTCGGTGAGGCCTTCAGCTGGGACTGGTTCTCACCGGCCGGTCTGACGCTCTCGGCCTTCATCGCTGGGCTGTCCGGGTCGATCTTCGCCTTCTGGGGATGGGACGTCAGTCTGACCGTCAACGAGGAGTCCAAGGACCGCGAGAACGTGCCCGGCAAGGCGGCGCTGCTCACCATCGTCTCGATCCTGCTGACCTACCTCATCGTCGGGGTGGCGCTGCAGATGTACGCCGGGCTGGGCGATGAAGGCCTCGGGTTGGCGAACCCCGAGGTGGCTGACAACGTGTTCGGCCAGCTCGCGAAGCCGGTGCTGGGCGGTTTCGACATCTTCCTGTTCCTGGCGGTGCTGGCTTCCTCCGCTGCCTCGTTGATCACGACGTTCTTCCCCACGTCGCGCACCATGCTCGGCATGGCGGCCTACGGAGCGTTCCCGAAGAAGTTCGCTCAGATGCACCCTCGGCACAAGACCCCGGGCTTCGCCATCATCTTCGCGGGCGTAGCCGCTGGGGTGTTCTACGGCGGCCTGACGTTGGTCAGTGAACGGGTGCTGACCGACACCATCTACTCCCTGGGCATCATGATCTGCTTCTACTACGGGCTGACGGCGTTCGCGTGCATCTACTTCTTCCGCCACCAGCTGTTCACCAGCGCGTCCAACGTCGTCTTCAAGTTCCTGGTCCCCCTGCTGGGTGGGCTGGGCCTGTTCTTCGTGCTGATCATCACGCTGCGGGACAGCTACTCCCCGGACTACGGCTCGGGAGCCAGCATCGGCGGCGTCGGTCTGGTGCTGATCCTGGGCCTGGGCCTCATCCTCATCGGAGGAGTGTTCATGATGATCCAGCGCAGCCGTGAGCCCGCGTTCTTCCGTGGTGAGACGTTGCCCATGGTCGCCGCGGAGAACGACCGCACCGAAGCCTTCGACGTAGACATGCCCGGATGAGCCGCTACGGTCCCATGTTCGGTCCCGACATCTCCTTCCTCGGGGTGCCGAAGTGCGACTGGGACGACCCCAGCACGTATGCCGACGCCGACGTCGTCATCCTCGGCGCCCCGTTCGACGCCGGAGCCTCCTACCGCAGTGGGGCACGGTTCG
>JBASAN010000230.1:0-1928 GCA_049650625.1 Ornithinimicrobium sp. | reverse complement strand
GCGGCGGCGGCGGCCTGCTCGTCGCCGCCGGTGTGGGAGTTCTCCTGCTCGACGTGGATGGGCTCGTCGAGCACACGATCGACACCGGCGCCGACCCTTCCCAAATACGCGTCAACGACGGGATCGTTGATGCCGACGGCCGGTTCTGGTTCGGATTGATGCCCTATGACGGGACCCCCGGGCAAGGTTCGCTCTGGCGGCTGGACCCTGACCTCTCACTCCATTGCGTCGTCGAGCAGATCACGGTGCCCAACGGACCGGCTCTCTCGCCGGACGGGACCGTCCTCTACCTCGCCGACAGTGCGGCCGGCGTCATCTTCTGCCACAGCGTGGACCGCGACACCGGAGACCTCGGTCCGGGCCACCCGTTCGCGCACGTCTCTGACGCGAGCCCCGACGGCCTCGCCGTCGACAGCGACGGTGGCGTGTGGTGCGCGCTGTGGGGTGGCGGTCGTCTGCACCGGTACAGCCCCGAGGGGTTCCTGGAGCGTGTCATCGCGCTCCCCGTGCAGCAACCCACCAGCGTTGCGCTCAGCCCGGACGGGGGAGCGGCGCTGGTGACCTCGGCGGCATATGGGTTGTCCGAGGAAGGGCCCCTCGACGGGAAGTCGCTCTGGGTCGAGGTGGGCGCAACCGGGGTCACGGCCGAACCCTTCGGGTGACAGTGCCGCCAGGCCCGATGGTTGAAGACGACTGCTGTGCCAGGCGCCTCGAGTCAAAAGCGATGGACTGGCGTGCCCGTGCGGTGAGAGGCAGGAGGCGTCGCACAGTGGGGCATTGGCGGTGGAAAGACGCGGCTTCGAGCTGCGGCGCCCCGGAGGTAGTGTGGATCCTCCGACGGCCCGACCTACGACATGTCCGCACCTGTGTCATCCAGGTCCTCAGCGACAAGCTGTTGTTCCGTGGCGTCGAGTGCTGCTTGCAGGTCGATGGCGTGCTTGCCGACGAATCGGAGGGCGTGATCCTCGCCGGCCAGAGTCACCGCAACTTCGACACTGGGTTGGGTTTCGACAGTCTGTGTGAGGAGATCATCTCGAAGGTCATCGAGCGGGGTTCCCAGCGCGTGGCGGTACTTTGCTGCGCAGACCGGGCACAGCGCCAGCCTGTTCTCCTGCAGGTCCTTCTTGGCGTCTTTCACGAACTGGACGGCCTCGAAGTAGTAGTCATTGGCTAGCTTGAACGGCATTGGCCGGTGGCAGGCCTGGCAGACCATGACCCCCTGGTCGTTCGTGTACATCTGCCGGAGGTAACTCCGCGCATTGCTCAGGTGCCCGGGCTCCTGGATGCGGACCCTCCGGGTGCGCTGCTCATGGGTTCTGTCCTGTGCTGCAACCGCGCCTGCAACGGCCCGCTCGGCGCGACGGCGTGGATTGGCTGATGCACCATCAGGCAGATCAAGTTTTACGGACTCAACCTCCTCGAGAAATCTGGCGTAGGCGTCGGGGTTCGCTTCGCGGGCAGCCTTGAACCGTTCGACCTCGTCGGCGTCATCGAACCCGAGGAGCCGAGCCGCGTCGTCTGTTTCGGCCCGCTGCTGCTGAGCGAGCTGAGCTTGCTCGGCATCGCGGGCTGCCTCCTCCCCGAACCCGATCTTGGCAAGCAACGTCGCCTTAAGGACCCCGTCTCTCTCAAGTTCTGGTGAGGCCTCAAGCAGGGCCGGATCCAAGTCCGACAGGTCGACCGCTTGGGGGAGGTTGAGGTTACCGAACCTGTCGAGCACCCAAGGCGTACGAGTGAGTTGGTGCACGAGCTGTGACCGCATGGAATGCCAAGCCGCAGCCCTGTTAGCCCGGTAGTGAGCCACGGCACGATCTGCGGGGGCGGCGACCACGGCAGCCCAAAGTGTGCGAAGGAGGTCTTCGTCCCCGGCCGACACGATCTTCTCGAAAGCCGGGATGACCCAATCCTTGCTGACGACGGTGTCCCGC
>JBASAN010000229.1:0-8641 GCA_049650625.1 Ornithinimicrobium sp. | reverse complement strand
GACCTCACCGCCGTGGGTCCGGAGCGGATCCGCGACATCGAGGTGCTCGCGACGGTCATCGAGGGCCGCGCGGCGTTCGACGCCACGGGGCGCTGGGACTCCGACATCGCCGAGGGCACGGCGCGCTAGGCCTGGCCAGCACCCGGCCAGCACCCGACCCTCGGAGCGTCGGATCGCCGCACCGGTTGTCTCGGGACGCCCAAAGGCGGCGCATTGACGCGCACTGGAAGTCGCGCATCAGGATCGGCAACGGGCCGTCGCTCCCGCTAGCTGATCGGGTGGTCGTGCACCGCCGATGAGAGGTGCACGCCGTTCAACTCCAGGTAGAGCTGCCGCTCCGTGACGGTGAGCGTGATCGTGTTGCGGCGCTCCATCGTTTCCACCGCTGAGTCGATGAACCCGGGATCGAAGTGGTGCAGCACGATCTCGGCGGCGCGGTGGATCCTCGCCCCTGCCCACTGCGCGAGCACCTTGGCCGGGTCGCGGTGCGTGTAGATCGTCGTGCGCTCGGCCGCCTTGCTGCCCGTGTGAAGTCGCGCGGCATCCGGTGCGCCGACCTCGATCCAGGCGAGCAGCTTCCCGCTCAGGTCACGCACCAGCACCGCCGGGGCGTCGGTCGCCGAGATGCCCTCGCTGAATGCGATGCCCTCTTCGTGCTCGAGACAGTAGGCGAGCACGCGCGTTACGAGGTACGCCTCGGTCTCTGACGGATGGCGCGCCGCGCGCAGCGTGAACTCCTCGTAGACCCCGCGATCCGTGTCGGCCAACTCGACTTCAAACGTGTGCATCGTCGCGCCGGCCGCCATGGGGCTCAGCCTAGTCCGGGAACGGGGACCTCCCGCGCCGTCATCACCGTCGCCTGACCGCGGCGAATAGACGCGGGTTCCTACACGTCGCTCGGGTGGTTCAAATCGATTACGAAGCGGGCCCAGTTAGTCCGGGCGACTTCATTGCGATGCTTTTTCCAGTCAAACATCTTGAGTAACCCTCCGGTCACTGTTCCAGCGTGCGGTAGAGCAAGATTGAGAAGAGGAATCCCGGCTCGTCCGACGGTCTCTCGGAGGCTCGCCTTCGCAGGCAAGTCGCGTAGTGCCTTCCTCGCGTACTCGTCAGCGAGGCGCGTGATCGATCCCGCACGTTCGATCGCCTCTTCACCGTTATCGTCTATCTCCTTCGACAAGAACCGTCGAAACGACTCAACTTCGGGATGGCCGCGAAGGTCCTCAATGCTCCGGTGATAACTACCGCGACGGTTCCATCGGTTGGGGACACGGATCGATCCGAGCTCATGGGCCACATTGATGTGCTGCGCGGTGAAGGTGGAGCGGGGTGCTGGCTCCAGGTCTTCGAGGGCTCCGCCCAGAGACTGGACAGCGAGACTGTTTGTCAGCACGTCTAGTCCCTCGCGCTGCAATGACGCCGCGATACCAATATCAGCGAAAGCTGTCCGCACATCTGCCGCATTTCCGGTGATTGGTAGGCCTGGCGGCAGAGCCTGTAAGGGTCTCGAGTGGTTGTCGATCGTGCATGCAGGATCGCCTCCTGTAATGCTGAAGAGCACTTGCTGCCAGCCATCCCAGCGGAAGTCGCCGACTCGGGCCTCCTCCGACAGTTCAACGAACTGTTCGACCGCAACGGACGCCGTCTTCATCAGCTGATCGTCGTCTTCAAGGAACTCCACGTACTCCAACTTGCGCATATCTGACGGACACGTGGCACGACTCAGAAATAGCAGGCGGTCGTAGCAGAGCAGCAACCCGTTCACGTCCTCCAAGACTGGGTTGGGTACGTGCTCCCGCCGTCCGCGCGGCCGTTGATAGTCGTACCCGATCGGACCCGAGAGGCCCACGAAGAGAGTCCGCACCCAGTGATTCTCTCCGCCGCAGCAACTCCCCGCCAGAGGTCCTGCGCGAGTCGGTGCCACATCGCGCGGAGAGGTGGTGGCCTGAGGGCTTGACCGGTGCTCCATCCGGGCCTGTGTAGGCCACGCCCATAGGCCAGGCCTCTGGCTGACGCTACGTGGATCGCGGTGGAATGACTGTGAGGACCCGTGACCTTGCGCAGTGAGCGCCTCAGTTCAAGTCGGCTGGCCGACGCGCTTGCGGACACGGACACGCATCGTCGGATCACCCCGCATGTACGCAGCGGACGCGCGGTGGTGACCAATAACCTGGTAAGTCCCGTCGAACCATTCGATCGCTTCAGGGGCATTCTGACCAACGAAAGCCGCCGCAGGAGTGGAGGCAAGATTCGTCACGTGCGTCTTAGAGACGCATGTCTGGTAACCCTAGACTCGATCGAGGCGTACCTCGATCTCCCTCTCTGAGAGGTCGAGCTCAAGCCGCCCTCTCCTGTCATTGATAATTGTCAAGCCGAAGTGGGACGCAGGTACAAGATCGTCCTCGCCGTACTTGGTGACAAGTTCGCCGCCGGTTGCCGTGGCTGGATCGCCCCACCGGTAGACTGGCAGTGGCTCGGTGTGTTCTCCTCGTTCGCTGTCCACAAGCCCGATTGTCGTGCACGCGGACGGCCCGGCCACCACCGCAAGAGTCGTCTCGGCGGAAAGGCGCAGCTTCAACGGTCCTGGATGACGATCCCTGCACGGTCACGCTCCGCGTGACGATCCCCCGCCGGACTCCTCGGCAATGTCTTCGAGCTCGTACGGCGCGAGCACCATGTGGAGGCACAACCACCAGATGTATACGCTGGCGGGTCCCCACAAGACTGCATCGGTCACGAGTCCGTGGGCCATCTCGTTGCGCAAGTTGGGCCCGACCTGTTCGAGGAGCACCGACTGCAGTTCGAAGGCGAGGTCTTCGCCCAAGAATATCTTTGACTCAGGCATGTCGAGAAGCGAGCCGAGCGCCTTCTCGGTCTCCACTCCGTTGTCGCCGATGTAAAGCGTGTGTAGACCTTGAGCCTTGAGCCGCAGTCGCACCATCTGCTCGATCTGCGGAACCAGGAGCGACAGCGCCGAGGGCATGTCGCCGTTGAGTCCGTGCCAGATGCCTCGTGCCCACAGGCCGGCATGGCGAATGGGAACCGTCGGGGATTCCCGGCACACCGTTTCCACGAACGCCAAGTCGAATCGGTGCTCGGTGCTGATGACTTCGAGCGCCGGCGCAATGAGAGCTTGGACGACCAGGCCGATCCGATGATGGTTGCGGCTTACTAGCTCGTCGATGATCTCCTGTTCAGATGGCTCAGATGCGGCGTCACCCGTCCCAACGCTGACCTTGCGTCCGTCCCCGCTCATCGTGGACCTGGTCAACAGCCGGATGATGCTGCCCGCAAGGTGTTCTCGTGCAGACTCCGTCTGCTCATCGAGGTCGAACAGTGGCGCAATCCTGGAGAAGGCGAGCAGGGCCGCGGGACGCTCCCAGCCCGATACTCGGTCCTGCGCCTTCTTCACGAACTCGTAGATCTCGATCGGTTCCTGCTCGACCGGGGTCATCTCCTCGAGCGAGATTTCGCGCAGCTCCCGCAGCCGTTGCTGTCGCTGATTGATGACCTCCTCAAGCCCATGCGCGGTGCGGTACTTGCGCGGCAGCAGCCGCAGCGCATCGAGTGACTTCTCCAGCGGCCCGCTTGCACCTAGCGCGGTGCGGTCGCTCGTCATCCGCATCTCCGCTTCCGTCGCGTACGAGCCGGCAACCAGGGCCTGGCACCGGCAGGCGCCCTCGTCACGCTGGCCGCGGTTCCACCATGCTGACGCCTCTCGTAAGAGCGCACGCTGTGCCCGGCTTCCTGGTGTTGTGTGTGTCGCAAGCTCTTCCAACCGCTCGCCGAGGGCACGCGCCTGTTCGGTGGTGGTCTTGCCGGCACCCCGAAGGACCTCGGATACCTGTGCCTGGAGGTAGCCGGTGCCCCCGTCGCCGGCGAGGAAACCCACCAACGTCGACGTCAGCTTCTCCAGCACAGCCGCGCCTGGCTTGCCTTGCCGTCGTGCCAACTCCACGACCCGGCGGTAGCTGTCGCGTCCAGAGCGCACCCACGCCTCCCAGGTCAGCGGCACGGCAAGGTACGCGTCGGTGGCCATGAGCGCCACCGCTGGATCGCGAGGGAACCGGTAGGTCCACACGACGTCAGCGATCCTGGCGCGCAGCACCACCGGCTCGATAGCAGGGAGTGCCTGTGCGAGGAGCGTCAGTTCTACTGCGTCGAGGTCGCTGGGGACAACCGTGCGCGATCCGCCCGACTCCATGGCCGGGGAGAACGGCTCGTCCCAAGAGTCCGGGTTGAGCATCGCCGAGGTGGCACGCGCCATCGCCGTCAGAGTGCGGGCTCGTGCCGAGGAGCTGCCCTCGCTCTCGTGAGCGCGTTGCGCCAGGTCTGCGAGTCGAGAGTGCAGCAACTCCGCGGCCTCGAAGCCGGCGACATCCTCGCTCTGGCTAACTGCCTCCCACCAGGAAGCATTAGGCGTCTCATCTGGCGCCTCGTCGGATTGGGAGGAAGTGATGGGCTCTGACGGGTTCGTCGAGTCGTCGTCGTTGGCCATGGGTCGACCCTAGGCAAGACGCGGCACGAAACACGGCGCGGCCGGTTGGCCATGCGCGAGGTGCCGGACAATCTTGACGCGACCAGCACGACGATCGGCCACTGGCGCACTCGATGAGCCCGACCTCGAACGGCGACGGTGCTCGTAAGATTGCAACCGGGATACAGGGTTCCCCAGTACGCCTATCCGGTACGCCTATCCGGTGATGTTGCCGGGACGGGGCCCGATCCGGATGCGCGCCTGTGCACGCAGCGACTCAGGCCACTGTGCGATCTCAGCGGACGCTCGATCGCGGTGGAATGGGGCAGGTTAGGAAGCGCACCCAGCACGCGTACGGCACGCTCCGAGTCGCCGCCAGTGGTGTTGAAGAAGGGTCCTTCGTTCCGACGCTGAGCGGCGCGGCTGGCTAGAGCGACGACAATTACTTCAGCAGCGCTGCCTGCCCGTCCACGAGTAGCAGGCGGTCGATATGGCATTGACCTCGTCTAAGTAGCCTGCGACGGTCGAGCAGTGTTGATCTCGACCATCTCGAAGCTCCGGTTCGACGTGCTGGCGTCATATGCGCGGTCTCCACTCATGGCGTCCGTAGGGGTCGAGGTCGAATGGTTCGAGGTAGAGGGGACGCCGATCATTGGCGCGCTGATCCTCGACCGGGACGGTCAGTACTCGGCCGCCGTGCTGGCCCCAGATCTCGCTGAGAGGTATCGAGGAGTCCGCCACACCAACTTCCACGGCACTCCTCAAGAGGCCGTTGCCGACCTGGCCAACACGATCGCCGGAGTCGTCCCTGAGCTCGAGAGCGAGCGCGTGCAAGGGGATGAACCCCTTGCGCCGGTCGACCTTTTTACGCCGGTGCGATCCTTCGAACGGTTGCATCCCAGCTTTGTGCAGCTCACCCAGAACGCCGGCTGGGCGGCCGCCCGAACAGTCATCGAGCACATGATGCGGTGGTACGACGACGTCGACGGCAACTTCGTGGAACAGTTCCAAACCACCGCCTTCGACCCACGCGTTTGGGAGTTGTACCTGTTCGCGACCCTGACCGAGGCCGGGTACACGCTCGACCGCACGAATCCCATGCCGGACTTTGTCGCTGTCGGTCCCCAAGCGACGCTCGCGTTGGAGGCCACAACCGTGAACCCCCGGGTTATCGACGGCCAGTCTGAACCCGACCCACCGTCGGATACCAAGGAGGAGAGGATCCGATATGTCCGGGATTATATGCCGATCCGGTATGCGGGTCCGCTGACGGCGAAATTGAAGAAGAAGTACTGGGAGCGCGAGCACGTACGGGGGTTGCCGCTTGTCTTCGCTATCCAGGACTTCCACGAACCACGTTCAATGAGTTGGTCCGGATCGTCTCTCGCGATCTACCTGTACGGACTGTTCCATGAAGCGGTACCTACGGAAGACGGCACCGTGAAGGTCGAACCCCAGAAGGTGATCAAGCATCGGTGGGGCACTAAGGACGTTCCGTCGAACTTCTTCGAACTCCCGGACGCCGAAAACGTCAGCGCCGTTATCCATAACAGCAGCGGCACCCTGTCGAAGTTCAACCGGATGGGTGTGAGCGCGGGATTCGGGTCACCGGACGTCCAACTCATCCACAGCGGCTTGGCTGCCGACCACGACCCGGACGCCGTCACGCCTACTCGCTTCAGCCGGGTCGTCGGGGAGGGCTACGAGGAGGCCTGGATGACCGGTATGGACGTCTTTCACAATCCACATGCAGCGGTTCCTCTCGACTTCGACGCTTTTCCAGGCGCCGCACACCACGTGCTAGTGCCCGACGGCACTGTCCAGTCGACTATTCCAGAGTGGCACCCGCTGTCGTCGATTAACGCCATCATCGTTGCGACGTAGGTCGGGTCTGACCTGCGGTGATGCTCTGGAAAGTCGTTTCGGTCGGGAAGACACATTCCGGCGAGCGCCCCGACTTGGTGATGAGACCAGCGCGATCGCAATCCGAGTCCAGGCCCGAGCAGGCTCATGCCAGGACGCATTCTTACGTCATTAGGCTGTTGGCTCGGGCCGCCAAGAGCGATGCGCGCTTCTGCAGGAACGCTGGGAAGTCGTCATCGAACAGTTCCTGCTCCGGGCAAATAGCGTGCTCAAGAACCGCGGCAACCTTGGCCGCAGGCATCCGCGCCTTGTACGCACTCGGCGCCACGCCACCAAGGGTCTTGTTGTCGGCAGCCGAGATCATCGCGAAGTTGGCTAGGACACTCACCGATCCCGTCTCCGCACCGCCCTTCGCGAGGAACGCCTGCGGCATGAGGTGGTGGAACTCAGACCGGTTGTATGCGGCGAGGACGGTGGCGAGCGAGACGGGCGAACCTGACACGAAGCTGAGCGGTTGCGCGTTCACTAGAAGCAGCACGAAGGTCTTGCTATCGACGGCGGCGATCGAGAACTTTCTCTCAACGAAGAAGTCCGCTTCAACGTTGACCGTGATGTCCGCTAGGGCCGACGGCTTACCCTCCTTGAGTTTGACCACTTCTTCGATGTCACGTTTGAGATTCCGCAGTACGCCCGCGCTGAACCTGCGAGAAAAAAACGATCGCCACAGCCATCGGATGAGAACCTCCCGCTGGCTGTCGCTGACCTTGATCGATTTGCCGTCCTTGTGCGCGAAGAACACGGTCAACGGCACGAGCGCTGTCGGATATGGCAAGTTGCCAAGTTTCTCGACGTTGAGGTGTGACCGCACGAAGTCGATTGCGCCCTGGATTCCATTCTCAATCTCGTCGAAGCGGTCGCGCACTTCAGTGCCGCTCATAGTCATGAGTGTGTTCGGGGCCGCGTCTTTCGCGACGACGGCCGCGCAGCAGCGCAGGAGAAGGTTTGAGTCATCGCCTACGTCGCCGAATCCGAAGGGAGCGAGGATGGAGCCCAAGTCCGCGAATCGGGTTTGCAGGTCGAACTCGTCGCTCCATGTCCACGCCGACAGCAGTTGCAGCACGTCGAGCTCGACGCCCAGCCGGTTCACGCGCTCGAAGACGATCGCGACCTTGCCGCGGTTATCCGTGACAATATCCTGAGTCGGGATTTTGGCCTCTTTGAAGATCGCCTGTACGGAGTCGATGGCCTCCGCTTCCGCGTCAGTGAACTCCTTTGTCGCCTTACGATACGCCGTTGTGTCAAAGAAGGTGTTGATCGGGAAGTGCCGAGCAGAAATGACCTCGCGTTCTTCGAGCGCGAGGAACTGACTCTCCTGAAGATCCTCTTCGGCCTTCAGATCGAAGTAGATTCGCGGCCAAGTTTCGTCACCCTCGGGCTGCAGCTCCGTCTGGAACGTGCCGAAGATCGAGGTGAGTCACTGTTGACCGTCTAGGACGTAGCTGATCGGGAAGTCGGCTATGGGTTCCGGAAGCGCGAACGGGCCGAGCCGACGCTCTGACGTCAACTTCTCCTTCGTCTGCCAGAGAATGGCCGACCCAAACGGATATCCCTTGTAGATCGAATCCATCAGGAAGGCGATCCGGTCGTGATCCCAAACAAACCCGCGCTGGAACGCCGGCACCCGGATTTGGCCCTGCTGTACCTGCTCGATCAAGGAACGAATAGAGACCTCGCCCACCTGCACTCCTAGCTCAATTGAATGGAACTCGCACGCTACACGGGGTTTGGCTCTACTCCGGTCTCATTCGGAACACGGCCACCGTTCGAGCTTCTAGGAGACGTTCGGAAGCCAGTGTGGGCCGGACCGGGAGGGTGAGATACATGCCCGGAATCTTCTGCCGCACCTCGCCCATTCTGGGTGCACCTGCGTCTAAGTGGGCGGTTCGACGCACCGCCACGAGCCACAGGTGTGCTCGCACGGCGCTCACCGATGCAGAGCGAACAAGCCGGGCAGCGCCGCCGGCCCCGACCGCCAGCGGCCGGGGCCATCAACTCAGAACGCGGCCTCGTCCAGCTCCATCAGCGCGGAATCGGTGGCCTCGACCACGGCGCGCTCGGCGCTGAGCCGCGGCAGCTGCTGCTGGCAGAAGAACTGCGCGGCAGCCACCTTGCCCTCGTAGAAGCGCTGGTCGCGGCCGGCGTCTCCGGCTAGGGCGGTCAGGGCCACGTCGGCCTGGCGCAGGAGCAGCCAGGCGCAGACCACGTCGCCGAGGGCCATCAGCACCCGCGTCGTGTTCAGGC
>JBASAN010000228.1:0-3800 GCA_049650625.1 Ornithinimicrobium sp. | reverse complement strand
GACCCCGTGCAGACGAGGACCTGCTTGTCCTCGGGCAGCTGAGCCAGCTTGCCCAGATCCACCAGCACCCCGTCAGGCACCTTCAGGTAGCCCAGCTCGGCCGCGATACCCATGTTGCGCAACATCGAGCGACCCACCATGGCCACCTTGCGGCCGTTGGCGTGAGCCGCGTCCAGCACCTGCTGCACGCGGTGGATATGCGAGGAGAAGCAGGCGACGATGATGCGACGCTGGGCCTGGTGGAACACCCGGTCGATCGCGGGGGCGATGTTGCGCTCCGGCGTCGTGAAACCCGGAACCTCGGCGTTGGTCGAGTCCACCAGGAACAGGTCGACGCCCTCCTCACCGAGACGCCCGAAGGCGCGCAGATCGGTGATCCGGCCATCCAACGGCACCTGGTCCATCTTGAAGTCGCCGGTATGCAGCAGCGTCCCGCCCGGCGTGCGGATGAAGACCGCGAGCGCGTCGGGGATGGAGTGGTTGACGGCGACGAATTCACAACCGAAGGGGCCGAGTTGCTCGATGTCGCCTTCGCTCACCCCCAACGTGTAGGGCTTGATCCGGTGCTCCTTGAGCTTCGCCTCGATCAGCGCCAGCGTCAGGGTGGAGCCGATCAGCGGGATGTCGGGCTTCGTGCGCAGCAGGTAGGGAACGGCTCCGATGTGGTCCTCGTGACCGTGGGTCAGCACGATGGCAACGACATCCTGCATCCGGTCCTCGATGTAGGAGAAGTCCGGCAGGATCAGGTCGACACCCGGGTGGTCGTCCTCGGGGAAGAGCACTCCGCAGTCGACGATCAGCAGCTTGCCCGCATGCTCGATCACGGTCATGTTGCGGCCGATCTCACCCAGGCCGCCCAGGGCGACCACCCGCACGCCTCCCTTGGCCAACTTCGGGGGGGCGGACAGTTCGGGGTGCGGGTGACTCATACCCGGCAGCCTAGCCGCGGCACACGCCTACGATGGCTTCCATGCGTGCATACCTTGATCTGTTGCAGCGCGTGCGCGCGGAAGGCGTGCGCAAAGACGACCGTACCGGCACCGGGACGCTGTCCGTGTTCGGGCACCAGATGCGCTTCGACCTGACCCAGGGGTTCCCCGCGCTGACCACCAAGAAGGTGCATCTGCGATCGATCATCGGCGAGCTGTTGTGGTTCCTGCGCGGTGACACCAACGTGGCCTGGCTGCACCAGCGCGGCATCACCATCTGGGACGAGTGGGCCGATGCGGACGGCGATCTCGGTCCGATCTACGGTCACCAATGGAGGTCATGGCCGACTCCTGACGGCGGCACGATCGACCAGCTCGCCGCGGTCGTCGACTCGATCCGAACCAACCCGGACTCGCGGCGACACCTCGTCTCGGCGTGGAACGTGGCGGAGGTCTCCAAGATGGCACTCCCCCCGTGCCACACGATGTTCCAGTTCTACGTCGCTCCCGCCCAGCCGGGTGACTCGGACCCCCGTGGCCGTCTGTCCTGCCAGCTCTACCAGCGCAGCGCCGACATCTTCCTGGGGGTGCCGTTCAACATCGCCTCCTACGCCCTGCTGACCCACATGATCGCGCAGGTCACCGATCTGCGAGTGGGTGACTTCGTGCACACCCTCGGGGACGCGCATCTCTACCTCAATCATCTCGAGCAGGCCGACCTTCAGCTCAGGAGGACGCCCACATCGCTACCCACCCTGTGGCTCAACCCCGACATCACGGCCATCGACGAGTTCGACCTCCCCGACATCGAGGTCCGTGACTACGTGGCGGCGCCATCGATCAAAGCACCGATCGCGGTATGACGCAGCAGCGTTTTGCCGTCGTCCCGTCGGTCTACGTGGCTCTGGTGCGCCCCGGTGATCGAGGCGAGGAGGTCCTGCTCCAGGTGCGGCGCGGCACGCCCTACATGGACGGATGGTGGGCCTGCGGCGCAGCGGGACACGTCGAGCAGGGTGAGTCCGTGCACGCGGCCGCTGTTCGGGAAGCACGCGAGGAGCTCGGTATCTCGATCGCTGCCACGGCATTGAAGCCGACCGCGACGGTGCATCGCACCTGCGCCCTCGACGATCCGGTCGAGGAGCGGATGGACCTGTTCTTCGCCGTCCGGGAGTGGCAGGGTGAGCCGGTCATCGCAGAGCCGGACAAGGCGGCCGAGCTGCGGTGGTGGCCGCTGCACGACCTGCCCGAGAACGTCGTGCCGCACGAGGGCCAGGCCTTGCAGGTCCTGGCGTCCGGCGCGGGCCCGGCGGTGCTATCCCGGGGCTTCGGTCAGACGTTGACGCTGGTGGCGGCGGTGGCCCGTAACGGCGTCATCGGGGACGGCTCCGGCTTGCTGTGGCATCTCCCCGAGGACCTCAAACACTTCAAGGACGCCACGATGGGTGGGGTGATGGTGATGGGACGCCGCACGTTCGAGTCCATCGGCAGAGCCCTCCCGGGGCGGACCAGCATCGTCGTGACCCGCGACCCGGGGTGGGCCCGCGAGGGGGTGGTGGTGGCCCATGGCATGGCCGAGGCGATGCTCATCGCGGGTGACACCGAGGTGTTCGTCATCGGCGGTGGTGAGATCTACGCCCAGACGATCGGCAGCGCCGACCGCCTCGACCTCACCGAGGTCGACCAGCGGCCCGAGGGATCCGTCACCTTCCCGGTCATCGACGAGACAGCGTGGGTGCAGACCAAGCGCGATCCCCACGAAGGCTTCTCCTTCGTGACCTACCACCGGCGCTAGGAGCCCATGACGATGAAGAGTCGAACGTTTCTCCTGCTGGCCGCGCCGGGCGTGCTGCTCGGGCTCGTCGGTGCGACCCACCCGAGCGGGTTGAGACCGGATACGGCTGAGCACTGGTTCTGGATGCACGTCGCCGGGGTCCTGGTCTTCCCGCTGGTGGGAGTGGCCCTGGCCTGGCTGGTGCGCGGCCGACGGGACGTCCTGGCCATAGGCATCGTGCTCGCCGCCTACGTCTACGCCACCTTCTACACCGCTCTCGACGTGATCAGTGGTATCGGCAACGGCTACGTCACGGCCGAGCTCGGGGACGACGCGGTCCCGCGCCCTCCAGCGATCTGGCTGGCCTTCCGTATCGGCACGATGCTCGGTGACATCGGCGCGTGGGCGCTGCTCGCCGCGGCCGCGCTACTCACCATCGACACCGTGCGACGTCGCGGGTTCTCACCGGTCGTATTGGCGCCCTGCGCCATGCTGCTGGTCGGCTCGTACGTGCTGCGGCCGGAGCACATCTTCTGGCCGTGGGGCTCGCTGAGCTGCATCGCGATCGGACTGGGCACCGGCTGGCTCGGGGTCCTGCTCCACGACGACTCTTCGAGTTCGGACGCGACCGTCGTCTAGGACACTGAATCCACGACTGACTGCCCGGATAGCTCTCGACGGGAGGCCTATGGACTTCATCAGCGACGTTCACCTGCAACGCAGCGTCGAGCGCACGCGTGCCATCGACGCTCTCTCGCGCCGACTCGGGGCCAGGGTGGGCGTGCCCGGCGTGCTCGAGGGCCTCAACCGGCGGGCGTTCCGGTCCGACGTGCCAGGCTCGGCGGCAGAGCACGGACTGACCTGGAACGCTCAGGACAACGACTCGCGGCTGTGGTGGCCCCAGGGGATCACCACCACCGCCGACGCCAGCGACACCGAGGACCGGCACGGTCGCTCGCTGCTGGTGACCAGCTGGTACTGCAAGGGTGGCACCGGGGGGCGTCAGGGCAGCCGCGTCACCTTCCTCGACCTTGAGACCCTGCAGTACCGGCACGTTCTGATCGTGCGGGCCACAAGGAACCTGTGGGGGCGCCCCACCC
>JBASAN010000227.1:0-1672 GCA_049650625.1 Ornithinimicrobium sp. | reverse complement strand
GTCCACTACCGATGAGCTCGACAGCGAAGCGACGCCGGACGGTGGCGACCGAGACCCCACCGCCGGCCCCGGCGGGCGCAAACCGGACTCCAGCGAGGCCGCCGGCGCCGACCAGACCCCTGACCGGTCGCCCAGACAACGACGGTCCAACCCCAGCTCACAGGGATCGGTCGACTCCGACTACGTCGACCTGCCGTCGCCGACCCCGCCCCCGAGCCCCCGACGGGCGCCACGCCAAGCGAAGAAGACGCCGCGCACATTCGTCGTCGCTCGCGTCATCGACGGTGACACCGTCGAGCTCGGCAACGGCCAAGGGGTGCGCCTGGTCGGGATCGACACCCCTGAGCGCGGCGAGTGCGGCTTCGACACCGCGACCGCCAACCTGGTCCGCCTCGTCGAAGGCAAACGCGTGCGCCTCACCCAGCCCGACGAGGACACCGACCGCTACGGGCGACTCCTGCGCTACCTCAACATCGGCGACGTCGACCCCGGCCTGCGACTGATCAAGAACGGCCTCGCCATCGCGCGTTACGACTCCCGAGACGGCTACGGCTACCACCCCCGCGAGCCGACCTACGTCGCCGCCGACAAAGCCAGCAAGAACCGCCGCTGCGCCGCCCGAACCCCCACCCGCCCAGGCACCGCCCCCAAGAAACCAGCCGGCAACTGCGCTGTCGGATACGCACCCTGCATCCCGGCCTACCCACCCGACGTCAACTGCACCGACGTCACCGGACCGATCAGCGTGCGCGGATCAGATCCCCACGAGCTCGACGCCGACGGCGACGGCATCGCCTGCGAATAGAACGAGAAGGCTACGGGCGTGTCGCCTAATTACCTCCCCGGCGAGCACATGCTCGTTGACCACACGGGCAATGACAGACTCCGCGCGTGCAACGCCTTGGTATCGCCGCCCAGCAGACGCTGCTCTGCTTCAAGCGAGTGACCCGGACCGTCGAACGAGGAGGAGCCATGGCACGTCGCATCATCACCACCCTAGTCAGCGATCTGTCCGGCGAACCAGCCGACAGCGACGCGGGCGAAACCGTCGAGTTCGCCTACCGCGGAACCAGCTACACGATCGACCTCACCAGCAGGGAAGCCGCGGCCTTTGACCAGGCCATGGGGCCTTACCTCGCCCACGCCATCAAGGTCACCACCCGCCGCCCTGCTCGGCAGGCGGCACCCAAGAACAGGTCCTCAGCCACCAGCACCGACTCGCAGAGAATCAGAACCTGGGCCCGAGAGAACGGATACCAGGTGAGCGACCGCGGGCGAGTCAAAGCTGAGATCGTCGAGGCGTTTCTAGCGGCCCAGAGATCCTGAACTCGGAAGGGCTCGCGGAGCGACCCGGTGCGGGATCCACTTCCGGTGATCGCCGGCCGTCCCCAGGCCGGTTGTGCCGTTTGACAGCGTTGGCACCGCAAGTCGTTCCTCGAGCGGGATGTATCAACACAGCCCGACAGCTCACGACGCAGCAGCGGCCCATAGACCTAGCCGCTGGCGTCGTTTCGCCTCGAGGTCGAAGGTCAGATGTGACACTTAGCGCATGATGTTCAGGCCGCAACGGTCGTGCCTCGGTTTCGCGCCGTTCGACTCGGGACCGCCATCTACCGGCGCACTGCGGGCTGGGTCACGATGAGTCGTTGGGCGGTCCCTGACGGCCCTACGC
>JBASAN010000226.1:0-1936 GCA_049650625.1 Ornithinimicrobium sp. | reverse complement strand
CGCAGCCACACGTCGCACCAGCCGAGGCGGCGGTCACGGTGCTGCTCGGGCATCACCGCGTGGCCGTAGGACCACACATCGAAGAGGACCAGGGACATATCGGTGATGCCTCGACCCTCGAGGCGCTCCACGACGTCGGGATGCCGGCGCATGGCCTCGTCGCACTCGTGGTACTCATCCACCGTGAAGTTGGGGCAGACCCCGGGCTGATGGGTCCACGAGGCGACAGCGTCACCGGCGAGGTCGACCACTGCTTCGTAGGTCTGGTTGGTCTCCTTGTTCCACAGCACGCACAGCGCGCGGCGAGGAATGTCCTCCCCCTCGGTCCACGCCTTCACGACGGCCTTGGCCGGCTCCTGCATCTCGATCGAGGCGAACCGCCACGACCCGGAAATGTCCTGGTCACGTCGAAGAATGTCGACGGTCGCGCGGAACTCGTCTTCGGACAGCGGGTCCAGTGGGTGAGAGGCCAATGAGCATCCTTCGTCGGGTGGGTCGGCACTTTGAGGACATCGTCGTCCCCCCGGGTATGCAGGTCAATCGCCCTTGCGGCATAGCGATTATGCCTGTTGAGCATGCCGCAGGTTGGGCCTCAGCCGTGCGCGTCGGGGAGGGCGTCCGCTCCGCCCAGCGTGGTCTCGGCGTTCAGACTCGCGCCACCCGCTTCGGAGACCTGCCCCCCTCCGTCGGAGGCTTTCTCGGTGTCATCCGGCTGCGCATCGTCCCCGTTGTGGGAGGCGTCCCCGTCGGTGTCGGGGTCTGTCGGCTCAAGGTCCTCGGCGTCGACGTGGTTCTGGTCCTCAGGGTTCTGCTGTCCGTCGTCCAAGGAGCTGTCGTCTGCGCCGGGTGTGGGCTGAATTGTCATGTCCCGACCATCGCACTGCCTCCGGACGGGCCCATCACCGGGTCGCGCCGCCTCCCCCGCTGCGCGTCACCATTGCGCGCCTTCCCGACCCGATGACAGGGCGCCTCACTCCTGGTAGACATGGCGCCACCGAGACCCGCATACGCCGTGCAGGGTCCGGTCTCCCTGAAGGGTTTGATGACCCATGGCCGAGCCCACCGCCCCATCGTCGTCCTACACCTCCCCCCATGGCTTCGTCGCCAGACTGCGCAACCTGGGACCCGGTCTCATCGTGGCCGCGGCGTTCATCGGTCCGGGCACCGTCACGACCGCCAGCGTGGCTGGCGCCGACTACGGCTTCGTCCTGCTGTGGGCCATCATCTTCAGCGTCCTGGCCGCGATGGTGCTGCAGGAGATGTGCGCGCGGCTCGGAGTCGTCAGCCGGGAGGGCCTCGGGGAGGCCCTGCGGTCCTCCTTCGACAACACCGCCGTCAAGATCGGGGCCATCGTCCTGGTGATCGGGGCCATCACCGTGGGCACCGCCGCCTTCGAGGGCGGCAACCTCACCGGGGCTGCTCTGGCCCTGAACGCCGTCTTCGGCGGATCGACGGCTCTGTGGTCCTCGGTCGTGGCGGTGATCGCTGCGGCCCTGTTAGCCACCGGCTCCTATCGCACGGTCGAACGTGTGCTGGTGTGGCTCGTCGTGCTGATGGGCCTGGTGTTCCTGGTGACCGCGATCATGGTCACGCCCAACCTGGGTGACCTCTTCGCCGGTCTGGTGCCGAGAGTGCCGTCCGGCTCCGTGCTCACGGTTATGGCGCTGATCGGCACCACGGTCGTGCCCTACAACCTCTTCCTGCACGCGTCCAGCGTGCAGGACAAGTGGGGCGAAGACGTCCCCGTCGACGACGCGGTGGCCGAAGCCAAGCTCGACACCCGCCTGTCCGTCGGTCTCGGCGGGTTGGTGACGATCGCCATCCTGACCACCGCCGCGGCAGCCCTGTTCTCCACCGGCACGGGGGTCAAGAGTGCCGCCGACATGGCCACCGCCCTGGAGCCTCTGCTGGGCGCGAGCGCCAAGTACTTCTTCGC
>JBASAN010000225.1:0-6758 GCA_049650625.1 Ornithinimicrobium sp. | reverse complement strand
TCCGGCCATGTAGCCGAACGTGTCGAAGACGTGGGCTCCGAGCTGTACTTGCAGGCCCCAGGACTCGAGCTCGGCCTGGGCGGCGGCGACGCCGTCGGCGTCGGGGGTGCTGGCGGGGGAGACGATGCGCACGACGTCGCCGGGTCGTAGACGTGGCCAGGCAGTCACAGGTTCGGTCTCGCGGGCCACCAGTGGATCCTGCATGGTCTATGGGGCCCGCCGCTGAAGGGGCGCGCGGGCGGGGCTGGTCATGCGGCGCACCCGATGGCGCTGCACCGGATCACGGCGGATAGAGGCACCTTCGTTGCTCTCTGTCCGCGGCATGGTCGGGCGGAGCCCTCGAGGCGGCACAGTCGGGCGGTCAGGTCGGCGGACCGTCCTCCCGGTTCTGGCCCCAACCGAAGCCGCTCTCAGCGACGAAGTCGACGAGGTTGGACCGTAGCCGTTCGCACCAGACGTCGACCGGGGTCTCCGGGGACAGGGCTTGCACGACGTTGTCTGTGTAGAGGTCGTCTCCTGCGACGAGGCGCAAGGAGTACGTACCGTCGTCTCCGGCGTCTGTGAGTTCAAGGCTCGTGACTTCGTTGTCGCGCAGCACAGCCCGGACGGCGGGGTCGACCACGTCCCGAAGCACGTCGAGGACCGAGTTCATCCGGTGAGTCTAGGCCGACCGGTCGTGCCAAGTTCGAGGACTTCCAAGCTGGAGGCCAGCGCCCGACCACCGGCATGATCGGTAGCATCAACCTGACTCAGAGGCGGTGGAATGACGCACTCTTCAACGTTCCGTCGCTCAAGTGGCTGGATCCGCAAAAAGGAGTGTTCGGCAGCCTCCCGAGGGGTGGGTGAGGAGTCGTTGCTAGAAGAAGGTGACGACTTCGCTGGTGTGGGTTTGGGGGGTGTACTTGAGGCCAACTTGGTAGCGCTTCATGATGCCGGTGTTGTCGGGGAACTCGACTTGGATGCTGTACATGAGGGCGTTGAACTCTGGTGTACGGATGCCATCGGTGTAGATGTCGTTGAAACGGATGTTGTAAATGAGGCCTTTGTAGAGGCGTTCCTCGATTGCTTGCTCGAGTCGGTCTTTGCCGAGTTGGGCGAGGCCGGCTTTGGTCAGCGACGTTCCGTGGCCCGTGCCGAGATAGGTGATGCGGTTTTCGTCGATGGTGATGGTGGTGCTTGCTGCTGGGTTCAGGTTCCCGCCGATGGCCGTGAGGGAGAGGGAGCTGTCTTGGTCGGCCCAGTGGGAGACGCCGTTGTCGAGGCGGTGGCCGAGAAACGGTCCGTAGAGCTCGCCAGGGATACCGACGACGTCGAACCCCGCTTCGGTGAACGGGTATCCGTAGGAGTTGGGGGTTCCTACTTCGTCTGAGCCGGTGACGATGGTGTTGCCAACCCGTAGGCCGACCTGGGGGAGTAGCAGTCCTGCTTTGAGCGGGGTCCAAACCGAGCAGTCGACGTAACCGAGGTACGCAGTTATGGCGACCGTGAGGGTCTCGTGAAGGTTGCGCAACTGGTTGGTTGAGAGGTTCGTCAGGTAGACGACGAAGTACTCCGAGCAATGGAGCCGCGGGAAGTCGGTTGGGCCGACGAGTTTCTCTTCAAGTTCGGCCCAGACGACGTTTGTGGGCAGGTCGATGATGTCGCCGATACGGATCGCTGTCTTGGCGGGGCCGACGCTTCTGACGATGGGCAGCCACGTGTCGGCCATCGAGTACCCGTACAAACCGTTGCGGGCTTGTGTGGAGTCGATGATGAACGCGACCTCGTGTCGGCCGGGTTGGGGAACGAGCGCGTTCCTCAGGGCCAGGTACTCGACCCCGACCGCAGTGAGCTGCTCGACGACGCGGCGGTGCTCGGCCCGGATCGTTGCCCCTACCTGGGTGCTCGTCAGCTCGAGGTGCTCGGCGAGAACCCCAAAGCTCATGTCGGTGTAGTTGTTCAACACGTGAATGGTGAACGAGTCACCCGCGGGCGCCCTGTCTGACGTCATCACCCAATCGTGGCACCGAATAGCCGATCTGAGGCCCGTACTGGCGCGTGTCAATCAGTTGGGAGACACGTCGTACTTCTCGCGGCAGGTCCGGACGATGCCGGCTCGAACCCGCGCGGGCCCCCGTACGTATGACGGCAATCGCGTGACGTCCGGTAAGGCCCCGCGCGGCGCAATGCGCTCAGGCTAAATCGCCCGTTAGCGTAAGGGTTCCACGTCGAATGGACACCGATCAACGTCGAGATTCGGCACGACGCAAACAGTCCATACTGTGGAGGCAACGTGCACCTCTCTTCGGTCCGTCTTCAGCGCTTCCGCTCCTGCCGCGACACCACTGTTGAGTTCGCCTCGGACATCACGGTGCTCGTTGGGGAGAACGCTTCTGGGAAGAGCGCCATCATCGACGCCCTGCGCCTCGCGACGTTCCCCGCGTCGGGTCGACAGACCGCTTGGTTCGCCGCTGACCGCGACCTCGACCGCCGGGAGAGCATAGGCGTGCAGGTCGAGGTGACGGCTCGATATGGCGGGCTGTCCGAAGTCGAGAAGGCCGTTTACATGGCCGAGCTTCTCGACGCCCATAGTGACTTGCTCTACACCACGAACTTCGCCACCGCCCCGGACGTACCCCGGCGGAGCGTGATCAGCTGGTCGGTCGCCGAGAGCCTTGCCGAGGACTCGGAGCCGGGGTTGCGCAGGAGGATCTCGCATGTCTATCTTCCGCCGCTGCGTGATGCTGTGCGTGACCTCGACGGTGGCGACCAGTCTCAACTGCACGACGTCTTGAAGATCTTGATCGGTTCCGACCACGATGCTGAGTCCAACTTCGTGGATTCGGCCAACAAGGCACTCGAGGGCGTTGCGAAGCACCCACTCGCTGTGAGCACACGCGATGCCATCCAAGGCTTCTTCACCCAGACAACCGCGCCCAATCGTGAGCACATCATCGGCTTGAACCAACAGGAGTTGGAGTTGCGTCGTATTGCTCGACTTCTGCGGATCCAGCTCGCCGAACACGGGGTGGACCTGGGCGACGTCGCCTCGACTGGTCTTGGCTACGCCAACCTTCTGTACATCTCGATGATCGTCCTTCAGTTGGTCAAGGCGAAGGACAGCGATCTCACGTTGCTACTCGTGGAGGAGCCCGAGGCTCACCTGCACCCGCAACTCCAGCTCGTGCTCCTGAATTTCTTGCGCACGCAGGCCGCGAGCAGCGGCACCCCTGATGGCGCACTTGAAGGTGCCCAGGCGAGCGGGAAGGTGCAGGTCATCGTCACGACCCACTCGCCGGTCCTTGCCAGCACTGTATCTATCGACAAGGTCGTCGTGATCGCGCGGGACGAAGACACGAAGAACTGGTCGACGCGGGCTACGGCCCTCTCAACTCTGGGGCTTGCTCCGGCTGCGCGACGCAAGATCGACCGATACCTGAACTCGACCAGGGCAGCTTTGCTGTTTGCCCGCGACGTCATCCTGGTCGAGGGTGTCGCCGAAATGTTGGTCCTGCCAGCGCTCGCTGACTACCACCTAAAGGGGTCGGACCCGTTGGAGGACGTGGTGAAGATGCGCTTGAGGCAGTTCCGGAGCGCAACCATCATCAGCGTCGAGGGCGTTGACTTCGAGCCCTACCTCCAACTGCTTCTGGCCGGGGAGCACCCCCGCGTTGACCGGGTCGTCGTGGTTACCGATCGCGACCACACCGGCGCAGGAGACGTTCGCAAGACCACCTACGAGACCAACTTCGCTCAGGCTCATGCCGACGGTCGCCTGCACATCACTGTCGGTGGCACGACCCTGGAAGCTGAACTGTTCCGCGAGACCGGAAACGAACAGCTTCTCGAGGACACGTTCAAGGTCCTGCACTCGAAGTCCGACCACCACTGGCAGAGCGTCATCGACGCTGTAGACGGCAAGTCCGCTGACGAGCGGGCTGAAGAGTTCGCGGCGGCTATTCGCCGGACGTCCGCTCACGACGGCCCATACCTGGACATCAGCAAGGGCGACTTCGCCCACCTCGTAGCTGAAGCGATCGAGGAGTCCGCTGGCGAGGAGGGCGGCACCCTGACGGTGCCCGCGTACCTGCGGGAAGCAGTCGACGCCGCCGCTCACGTGGCACCGGCCTCGACCGCATGACCGGACCACAGGCGACGCCGGAACTCACGTCACAACAACAGGCGGCGCTGGGCCCACGGATCCGCCTAATCGAGGCTGGGCCTGGCGCACGCAAGACCAAGACGGTCGTCGCGCGCCTTCGCCTTCAAGCCGCGTCTGGAAAACGCATTGCGCTCCTGTCGTTCACCAACGCTGCTGTCAACGTTGCCCGTTCCCGGTGCCGCGACGTCCCGGGCCTTCTCGAACCCCCGAACTTCATCGGTACCTTCGACTCCTTCTTCCACCGCTATGTCCTGACGCCGGCCATCAGGCAAGCCGCCGGGAAGGCCCCTACCTACCTGAGTTCTTGGGACGACCTGCCGCCTCCCCAGAGGGTCGTCCGACCTGAGCGCGGCGGGACCGGGGTCCGACTGTCGCGATTTGCGCGACAGGACGATGGCACGTGGGCGGTCAACGAGTCGCGCCTGTCTCGTGCCGAAGGACTCGCTTGGGACCAGCTCTCCGACTGGGGGAAGCAGGGCGTCAATCGGACCGGGTCTGCCCGAATCAACACTCTCCTTGGCGCACAGGTCTATGACACGAGCGAAGCTCGCAAGCGCGCCCTCGACGTACTGAAAGACGCCGACAACATCTGTCTGCAGAGGCTGGCGATGCGCTTTCAGGAGCTGATCGTCGATGAGTTCCAGGACTGCGACGAGACCGAGTACCAGCTACTGGCCCGCTTGAAGCACGCTGGCATCCATGTCGTGGTGGTTGCTGACCCCGACCAGGCGATCTACGAGTTCCGCCAGACCTTGACCGGCCTGTACGAGGCGTTCCGGGGACGCCTGGAACCTGACGAGATCGCGAATCTCACCACCTGCTTCCGGTCCACTCCCGCGATCTGTTCCCTGGTGACCAGCCTGCGCTCCATTGGGTCCAGCGCCATCACTCCTGACCCCGACCACGTCGGTGGCCCCAACGTCATCCAGGTCGTTGTCGGTAGCAAGGTGAAAGCAGGGAAGACTGCCCTTGAGATCGTCAGGAAGCATGGGATCAGCGGGGCTCAGACTCGCGTCATCGCGCACCGCCGTGCCGACGCCCGAGCCCTCATCAGAGCCGGCAAACAAGCGCCCGGAGGCGTCTCGCAGATGGAAGACCTGCTCTCGGCTTTGGCGGAGTTGCGCTCCGGCACTGATAGCCGTGGACGCCTCGCTGCCACACGCAGGATCGAGGCCCTGATCTTGAGCCAGTTCGCCTGGGCCGCCGACGGGCCGGACAAGGCGAAGGGGGCGGGCTCGGCCAAGGATGAGGTGCTCGCGCGCTCCGACCACCTCGCATTGCTGGAGATCGAGCCTGAGCAGCTTCGCGTCGAGGTGGCGAGGTTCCTTCAGGACTCGGTGACCTGGGCTGACGCGAATGCTTGTAAGGCGAGCGTGCGGGCAAGGTACGAGAACTTCGCTGCCGCGCGCCCCCTCGATCTTCAGCCTGAAATCGGTCGTCGGCTGATGATCCCCCCAAAGGTGTGGGAGTTCTGGACGAGTCGCACGGAGGGCTTGTTCGCTGGTAGCCACGTCGAAGGTGTCCGTTGGGGCCACGTGCATGGCGTGAAGGGCGAAGAATTCGATGCCGTCGTCCTCGCGGTGCCGTCCCGAACCGGCGGGGCAACGCACGTCCTTGACGACTGGGAGAACGACCAGAGCAGCGAACAACGGCGGGTGATGTACGTGGGCGCGAGCCGCGCCCGCAAGGTTCTGGTCCTGGTTGTTCCGCCGGGCCTGCGGGCACAGATCGAAGAGATTCTGAAGAGCTCGGACGTCTCGTACGCCATCACTGTCGCCAGTTGACCAGGGCGCCCTACAGGCTAGGCAAACGCAATCAGCCGCGTCGCGCTTGGATTGGGAGCGAAACGCCGGAGTGGAAGATGGGGTGGAGTGACGCGCCTGTAACGCGCACTCCACGCGGCGTGATGGGGCGGGGCCCTGCTGCGCGGCACGTTTATGTGGCTGACCGTTCGCTCCCGCTGCCTTCGCGGACAGCAGAGCAGCAGACATGAGCTCAGCGCCGACTGGCTCGGAGCTGGTCGTACTTGAGGACGGGTCAGCCCTCAAACCCCACCACTCCCCGGGACTCTTCTAGCAGGGAAGGTCACCTCGTAGTAGATGAGGCCTCCTGCAAAGAAAGGTCGGGACCTGTGAAGGTAGTAGCGGTCGCGACGTCCCACGGCCTTCGTCGCACGAGCGGCTTCGATCCGTTCCGCGATCTTGTCGTGGTACTCGCGGAGCGACGGGTCGAGGTCCGCCGGGAACTTTCGAGGTTGCCGAGAATTGCGATGCCGAACTCGGTGCGCGCAAGGTCTCGAGTGCGGATCAGGTACTCGTAGTACTTGAGCATCAGCCGTTCGGACGGATCCCCGTCGAGGGTGCAGTGCGAAGCACTCACTGGTAAGAGGCTGTGGAAGCGGCTGAGGAGTCTGAACTTGGCTGTCGCCCTGATGTGCTCAATTGCCGGGCCGACTCCGTCTTAGTGAAACTCGACAGAGGAGTCACCTTGCTGCGCCCAAACGATCACTCCTTCGACCAGGTTGCGCAACTGTGCGAGGAGGTTCTGGGAGAGAAACGCACGGTCGTCGTCGTAGCATTCGATGTTCTGGCAGATCGTGCTGTCGGCGCTACGGACC
>JBASAN010000224.1:0-8060 GCA_049650625.1 Ornithinimicrobium sp. | reverse complement strand
AGCGCACCCTGGCCCAGCTGAATGCTTTCGACTTCATCGTGACCGTGGCTTTGGGGTCCATCTTGGCCAGCGTGGCCCTGAATGAGTCGGTGGCATGGTCCGAGGGGGCTCTGGCTTTGGGGGTGTTCACTTCCCTGCAGTTCGTCAGCGCCACTGCGTCGGCCCGCTTCGCCTGGGCACGGACGGCATTGACGTCCCAGCCCACCGTGGTGTTGCGCGACGGTCAGATGGTGAGCGAGGCACTTCTGCGTGAGCGCATCCATCCGGACAGTGTCTGTGCGGCAGTCCGCAGCAGCGGCGTCGGCGGCCTGGAGTCGGTGGCGTTCGTCGTCCTGGAGACCGATGGCACCTTGAGCGTGGTCCCAGACTCCGCCATCGGCAGTGGCAACGCCCTCGCAGGCCCCACCTGAGGGTGTGCGCCTTCAGCCCTCGTGATTCTTGAACGCGGTGCGCCGCAGACGCTCATGAGCATCGGTGATATCGGACAGCTGCCGCTCGGCCCGGGCGCTCAAGTTCGCGAGTTCCTCGGGGTTCACTGGAAGGTCGTCGCGGAGATCCGTCAACGTCTCGAACAATCGCTGCTTGCCGACCACCGCGGCCGACAACATCTCCAGCTCGACCACGGGGGTCAGCGGCGAACGCCTGCGCCACCGACCGTTCAGCTTGAGGCGACCCAGCAGCTCACCGACCCGGGCCCCCGACTGTTTGACCCGACCTGGGCTCACCTCCAGTCGGGTCACCAACGCCGCTACCCAGGCGAACTCCTCACGGACTTCGGCGTGGAGCTGCGCGATGACCGGCGCGATCGGTAGATCGGTGTAGGCCGTCATCTGATCCAGGCGGTTCATCACCCCCCGGGCACCGGCCTGGTGGTCCGCCAGGTAGATCTGCAGTAGGTCCCGATCAAGATCACGTGGCTCATTCATGACCCGACCGTACGTCCGACCGGCGAGGGGGGCATCCTCGGCCGGGAGCTCTCGCGAGCAACCACTCGTCTCGTCGCGGCGTAGTAGCCTCGCTACGCATGCCGGGTCCTTATCATCCGGGCATTCTGGAGCTGATGTCGTCGTGGTGGTGCGTGCGCCCCAGGCAGGGAAGGGGGGGCCGTGGGCCTTGACGCCTGGATCACCCTGGCGGTTGTCGTCGCGGTGTTGGTCGTTCTCGCTCGGGGAAGCGTCGCGCCGGCCGTCGTGACGTTCGGTGGGGCGACTGCGGTCCTGGTCACGGGGGTCATCCCCGCCGAGCAGGCGTTCTCGGGGTTCTCCAACGCGGCACCCATCACTGTCGCAGCGTTGTATGTGGTGGCTGCCGCCATCGAGAAGACCGGTGCGCTCACTCCACTGATGCAGGGCACCCTGGGTGACCGCGGCCGCTACCGGCTCCCGTTGTTGCGGACGTTGGTGCCGACAGCCGGCGCCTCCGCGTTCCTCAACAACACCCCGATCGTGGCCATGTTGATCCCTCAGGTCCTGTCCTGGTCCGACCGCCGCGGGGTCTCCGCGTCCAAGGTGTTGATGCCGGTGTCCTTCGCCGCCGTCCTGGGCGGGTTGATCACCGTGATCGGGACCTCGACGAACCTGGTGGTCTCCGGCCAGATGCCGGCCCTGGGCCTGGAGCCGATCGGCTTCTTCGAGATCGGCAAGATCGGCCTGCCCATCGCTCTGGTCGGTGTCGCCGTGATCATCCTGATCGCCCCCGCTGTGCTCCCCGGTCGCCGCTCCGCCGTGGCCGAGCTGGAGGACGCCAGTCGCCGGTTCGCCATCGAGATGATCGTGGATGCCGGGGGGCCCATCGACGGCAAGACCGTGGAGCAGGCCAAGCTCCGAGGGTTGTCCGGGTTGTTCCTCAGCTCGGTCGACCGCGGTGACACCACCATCGCCCCCGTGCGGCCGGAGACCGTCCTGCGCGGCGGGAACCGGCTGCACTTCGCCGGGCAGGTCTCCAAGATCGTGGAGCTGCAGGCCATCAAGGGACTCAGCTCCTCCGAGCTCAAGCACGTCCTCGACCTCGACAACCCTGCTGTCCGTTACTTCGAGGTCGTCGTCGGGTCCCGATCGCCCCTGGTGGGAAGCACCCTGCGCGAAGCAGGGTTCCGGTCGACCTACCAGGCGGCGGTGCTCGGCATCCACCGCTCGGGTGCACTGCTGCAAGGGCGGCTCGGCACGGAGACGATCCGGCTCGGCGACACCCTCATCATCGTGTCCGACCCCGGCTTCCGGAACCGCTGGCGCGACCGGGCGGACTTCCTGCTCATCGCCAACCTGGACGGCACCCCACCGACCACCTCCGGACGCGGGTGGATCCCCCTGGTGTTGCTTCTGGCCGTGGTGGTCTCGGCTGCGACCGACGTGCTGCCGATCCTGCAGGGCTCCCTCATCGCCGCCGTGCTTCTGGTGCTCACCAAGGTGCTCTCGCCCCTTGAAGCGCGCCGGGCCATCGACGTCGAGGTCATCATCGTCATCGCCTCGGCCTTCGGGCTGGCCGCCGCCATGCAGGCCTCAGGCCTGGCGTCGGTCATCGCCGGCGGTCTGGTGGACTTCTTCGGTGACTATGGGGACCGCGGGGTGCTGCTCGGCCTGGTGCTGGCGACCATGATCCTGACCGAGATGATCACCAACACCGCCGCGGCCCTGCTGATGCTGCCCATCGCGGTCACCGCCGCGCAGGCCACCGGTCTGGACCCGCGAGGCGCCGCGATCGCGGTGGCCATCAGCGCTTCAGCCTCGTTCCTCACCCCGATCGGCTACCAGACCAACATGATGGTCTACGGGCCCGGTGGCTACCGCTTCGGTGACTACGCGCGGTTGGGGTGGTCGCTGTCGCTCATCGTCTTGGTGCTCACGGTCGCGCTCACCCCGCTGCTCTGGTCCTGACGCCCCCGCGTCACGCGGTGCCAGGTGAGCAGGGCCAGCGTGATCATCGAGAACCCGAAGACGAAGTCCTCGATGGGTGAGTTCCACCCCACCCGTATGCCGAGGGTCTCGGTGTCGTCGTAGCCCACGATCGTCCCGTCGGCCTTGGTCAGCCACCCGTCGGTGGGGAACTGGAACCCCCAGACGATGAGCATCGACAACCAGTACTGGGCCGTGCTCATGATGCCGGTCTTCAGCCAGGCGAACTCCAGGACCAGCACCCCCACCACGGAGCAGGCCGCGATCAGCGTGTACTCAGGCATCCTGGGACTCCCGAGACGACGTCCGACCCGCGCGCCACGGCGGGGGGCCGCCGCGGACCCAGGTCAGGCAGTTGCCGACGGCTTCGTAGGTCAACAGCCCACAGATCGGGACGACGATGAAGAAGACCAGCTCCTCCAGCGGCATCGGCCCCAGGTGCACGCCGGTGATGAACTCGTCGGCATAGAACCAGTGGCCTTGCGCGATGCCCCACAGGTCCCAGATGACGAACACGACCACCACCGGGATGAGCGCCAACACCACCTGCCGGGGTCGACGCCACACGCGCGCTCCCAGCACCAGCTCCAGGGGAAGGGTGATGACCAGGCAGGCGGCCATGGCCAACAGGTAATGCCAGTGGTTCATGACGGACGGCCCGCCAACACCCGGCTCGGGGTCACCATCAGCCGGGTGGCGTATCCGGCTTTGCGCCAGGTCGGCACCCGCAGCCGGCTGCCGAAGACGTCGTAGTCGGCCTCTTCGATGAGGTCCAGGATCTGGCCGTACAGATGCCGCGCGGTCTGGACACACCGGCGCGACGCCGGCGGCAGGTAGGGCAGTCCTTCGTCCGCGCTGCGGTACAACGCTCGGTTGCGGCCGATCTCGAAGGACATCAACGCCCGCCACCCGGGGGTGACGTGCCCGATCGTGCGCTCCACGCCGAACCGGTCGAGGTCCTCGGTGGGCACGTAGGTGCGACCGAGGTCGCGGTCCTCGGCGAAGTCACGCAGGAAGTTGGTCAGCTGGAAGGCCAGCCCCAGATCGCGAGCTCCCGGCAAGGCACGGGCGTCAGTGGGGCGCAGCACCGGCAGCATCATCTCCCCGATCACGGCCGCCGAGCCGTCCATGTATCCCAGCAGGTCGTCGTACGTGGCGTAGCTGGTGACCGTCAGATCCTGAGTCATCGCCGCGAAGAACCGGTCGAAGCACTCGGGGTCGATCTGCCGCCGACGCGCGGTCTCGGCCGCCGCCCGGATCACCGGCTCGGCGACCCGCTCACCACCCATGGCCACCCGGAACTGCTCGGCGAAGGCGGCCAGATCCTGCTGGGTCTGAGCCACCGTCCGCGCGTCACCGCTGGTGGCACCGGGCGCGTCGACGATATCGTCGGCCATCCGGCACAACGCATAGACGGCATACACGTCGTAGCGGTGCTCGCGCGGCAGGATCGCGGCGCCCCAGTAGTACGTCGTGCCGTGCTTCCGCGTGATCGTGCGACAGATCGCGTGGTCTGCGGTGGGTGCCCGATCCTTCATGCGGCCTTCGCGTCCAAGTACGACACAACCCGTTGGGCCGCCAGGTTGCCGCTGATCAGGACCATCGGGACGCCGACCCCGGGGGTCGTGCCCATGCCGGCGAAGAACAGGCCGGGGATGTTGCGCGGGGCGTTGCGGGGACGGAAGGGACCGGTCTGGCGGAAGAGGTGCGACAACGAGAACGGTGTGCCGGATGCCAGCCCCTGGTCGGCCCAGTCGGCCGGGGTGACCAGCTGCTCGGTGCGGATGTCCGTCGGGTAGCCGCCGCGCTCCAGGAACTGCAGCAACCGCTCGCGCATCGGCTCGCGTTGCTGCTGCCAGTCGATCTTTCCGGTCAGGTCGGGCACCGGCTCCAGGACGAACATGGTGCTGCCGCCCTCAGGGGCCCGATCCGGGGCCGTGACGGTGGGCAGCGTCACGAGCCGGGACGGGTCGCTCATCAGCGTTCCCTCGCCGATCAGCTGGTCGAAGCTGCGCTCCCACTCGTGGCCGAAGTGGATGTTGTGGTGGAGCAGGTGATCTGCCGAGGCGTCCGTGGTGCCGATGTGCCAGACCACCGCGGAGGGCGAGTAGCGCGGGCGACGCAGCGACAACGGCGTCTTCACATCGGACAGGAGCGTGGCGTATGCCGTCGACACGTCGGTGGTGCAGACCACGGCGTCAGCGGCCAAGTACTCATCCCCCAGAACCACACCGGTGACCCGACCTGAGCCGTCTCTCGGCAACACCGTGACCGGCGTGTCCAACCGGATCGTGACCCCGGAGTCCTGAGCGGCCGTGGCCATCGCCCGCGGCAAGGCGTGCATGCCCTCGTCGGGGAAGAACACCCCGTTGATGGCGTCCATGTAGGAGATGACCGCGTAGATGCCCCGGGCTTCGTGCGGGGCCAGCCCGGCGTAGAGCGCCTGAAACGTGAAGAGCCGGTGCAGTCGCTCGTCGGTGAAGCGCTTGGCCACCAAGGAGCTCAGGTTGCCGAAGGCCCCCATCCTGACCAGGCCCGCCGCTGGCCTCGGCCGGTTGACCAGCCCCAGCGGGGAGTCGAAGTTGCGGTCGATGAAGTGGGGCATCTCCACGTCATAGAGCCTCTTGAGCCACGGCACGAACTCGTCGAACGCCTTCGCGTCCTCCGGCCCGCTCATCCGGGCGATCTGGTCACGCATGGTCGCGTGGTCGCTCCAGATGTCCATCTGCGAGCCATCGGCGAAGAACGCGCGGTAGGCGGGGTCGAGCTGGGTCATCGGCAACAGGTCCAGACTGCCCCCGGCGGCCTGCAAGGTCGACTCGATCAGGTCCGGCATGGTCAGCACGGTCGGCCCCAGGTCGAAGACGTGTCCGTCCTGGCGCTGCTCCCCGGCCAGACCGCCCACCTGGGAGCGGGATTCCACGACGGTCACCTGGTGACCGGTGCGGCTGAGATGGCAGGCAGCCGACAAGCCGGCGAGTCCAGCTCCGATAATGACGATCTTGCTCATGAAGCTCCTTCTGGGGTGGATCCTAAGCGTACGGAGCGCTCTGAGCGGTCGCGTTGGGGGGCGCTGAGGTGGAGGTTCACGGGCCCTGCCGGGCGCAGCGTGACACCGGCCCTGGGGCTGAGATCGCCATCGACGAAGCGCAGGACCCGGCCCTCGAGCGCCTGCAACACGGTGACCATCAGCAGCTGCGCGTAGTGCCGCCCCAGGCACGTCCGCTCCCCCGCGGCGAACGGGATGTAGCCCCACGGCGGCACCGGGGCCTCAGCGAAGCGCTCCGGCAGGAAGTCGGACGGCCGGTCCCAAAGGTCGGGATCCCGGTGTGTCAGGTAGGGGCTGTAAAGCACCAGGGTGCCCTCCGCGATGTCCACCCCGTCCACCGTGACGTCCTTGGCGGCCTGTCGACTGCCCGTCCACCCCGCGGGATAGAGACGTAGTGTCTCCTTGATGGCCGAGTCGTGCCGGGACGGATCCAGCAGGTCGGGTCGTTGCGCGGTGTGTCCCAACAGCCAGGCCAAGGTGTGCGCCGTGGTGTCGTAGCCCGCGGCCAGCGCCACCCGCATCTCCGGCAGACCGCCGTGGGCGGCGAACGTCTCGGCCAGGCTTCCGGGTGGCGGGTCGGCCAGAGCCTCACGCAGGCGGGCGTCCATAGCCCGGAAGCGCCAGGGTCGGGGCAGGAACGGCATGGGAAGCGGCTGCTCCATCGGCCCCAGCCAGCGGTCGAGCACCGGGTCGATGGTCGGGGTGCCGAGGAAGGTGGCCGAGAGCACCGCACGGACGACGGTTGAGGACCAGTGGACGGCGTCGAAGTTCCCCACCGGCAGGTTACGGTCCACCGTGGTCTGCATGCTGGCCCTGAGGTCACCCAACGCGCTCTTGGTGAACCCAGGATTGAGCGCGTTGCGCTGGGGGCGGTGCTCAGGAGCGTCGGTCTGCACGATGCCGGCGTTCAGATACGGGGAGAGCTCGCTGAGTCCCCCACGGCTGCGGAACGTGTCGAGGTCGCCGAGCACTCCGCGGTTCCACACGGGTGAGTACCCCACCAGCGCGCGTCGCCACAGCCGCAGCTCGAAGGTTGTGCGCGAGGTGGACGCGGCGGCGCCGGCGCCGGCTTCCAGGACTCCCAGTGGGTTGATTCCCCACTGGCCCAGGTGGCCTACCAGCGGTGACGTTGGCGGCGAAGGCAGGGAGGCGGCGCCGATCGAGGATCCGCCCGTCCGTCGTCGCCGTGCCATCGCTCTCATCCGTAGGTCCGTCCGCGCCAGGTCGGCCGCCCGCGCAGGGCACGGACGACCAGCGGGCCCATCGCCGGCGCGATCGCGGGCACCAGCAGCGCCTGCCAGACGGCATACCTGCGGGTCTTGATCTCCACCAGTGCGCGCTCGATCAGGCCGACCACGAGCGGGAGGGCCCACCGCCGGTCACGGGGCAGCAGCAGCAACGGCAGGGTGTATGCGGTCAGGTGGGCCGCCCAGCCCAGGACCAGGACCGTCGGGCGTCCGTTGCTCATCGGCATCAGTCCCCGCGAGAGTCCACCGATGACCTCACCGTAGGTGGCGTACATCCTCACGTGCAGCAGGTCGCCTCCCAGCGCCAGGCCGAGACGCAGGCCGGAGGACCGGGTGCGACGGGCGAGGGCTACGTCCTCGACGACCTCGCCCCGCACGGCCGCGAAGCCCCCGACCTGCGCGTAGCTGTCCCGGTCGAACACCAGACACGCGCCGTGGGCGGTAGCTGCAGACGGCACCGGCAGGCGCAAGAGTGGATGGGCCAGCAGGCACAGCAGCACATCGTCGATGGTCGGCACCACCAGGTGCTCGCCGAGAGTGCCGGTCTGCTGTCGAGGGAAGACGGAGAACACGTCGGCGCCAACGCGTCGCTTCTCAGCCACGACAGCAGCCAGGGCCCCGGGCTCCAGCGTCACGTCCGCGTCGAGAAAGACCATGGTGGTGCCCTGCGCGGCCTCGGCGAGCTGATGACAGGCCCACGTCTTGCCGGTCCAGCCGTCCGGCAAGGGCGTACCGGACAGCACCCGGGCCCGGGGATGACCGGAGCGCTCGATCAGGTCGCGGGCCACCTGCGCCGTTGCGTCGCTGGAGTTGTCGTCCAGGACCAGCACTTCAGCATGGTGATCTTTCAAGATGGCCGGCAGGGTGCCCGGT
>JBASAN010000223.1:0-12644 GCA_049650625.1 Ornithinimicrobium sp. | reverse complement strand
CTGCCCGACACGTAGGGCTTCGTGGTGATGGCGCTGCCGGCCGCGAACTGGCTCATCGCGTAGACGTTGGGCACCATCACCCAGTCGTAGGCGTCGATGAACATCTCCATGAACCACTCGTAGGCCGCGTCAGGTCGGACCCGGAGGAGACACATCGCGTTGCCCAGCACCATCAACCGTTCGATGTGGTGGGCGTAGCCGGTCTTCAGCACGGACTGCACCACGTGGTCCACCGGCGAGAGTCCCACCTGTGCCGTCCACCAGCCCGGCCCCAGGTCCGCGTCATGCTCCAGACGGTTCGAGGTGCGCATCCGCCGCCCCCAGAGCAGGTAGGTCGCGCGCATGTACTCCCGCCACCCGATCACCTGCCGCACGAATCCCTCCAACGAGGGCAGCGGGATGTCCTGGTGCTCGGCTTCCTCCAGGGCCCGGCTCACCACCTCGCGCGGCGACAGCAGGCCGATGTTGAGCCCCGAGGTCATCATGGAGTGGAAGAGATACGGGTGCTCGGCGCTGATGGCGTCCTCGTAGGGCCCGAACTCGGCGAACCGCTCGTCCAAGAACTGACGGTATGCCGCCTCCGCCTCGTCGTGCGAGGTCGGCCAGGCGAACGCGTCAGGATCTCCGGGAGCGTCGGGAAACGCCTCTTTGACCCAGCTCACGGCTTCGGTGACCTCAGCGTTCGAGGGGGCCGGCGTCACCTCGGGGACGGGGTGCTTCTTCGGCAGCTTCTTGCGGTTCTCCGTGTCGAAGGACCACTGTCCGCCGACCGGGGAGTCCCCGTCGACGAGGACGTCGAGGCGTTGCCGCTGCCAGGAGTAGAAGTGCTGCATGCGGGCCGAGTTCTCGGCGAACCAGGACCGGATCTGCTCGCGGGTGGTCAGGAAGTTCGGGGACTCCCACACGTCGCGGGCCGGGTCGAAGTCCACGGACAGACGGCCCAGCATCGCCGTCAACCGTTGCGCCAGCCAGTCGTCCACCGGGTCGAAGAAGGTCACTGCGGACGGCTCGAGGTCGTGGAGCAGCTCCTCCAGCTGCTCGCCGCTGCTACGCGACGCGCTGGTCTCCAGGTGCCGGACGTCATACCCGGCGTCGTGGAGCCGCGTGGCGAACCGTCGCATCGACGCGCGGTGGAGGATGAGCTTCTGGGCGTGGAAGTCGTACTGACGGAAGAAGAGGTCGTCTTCGACCAGCACGAAGACGGTGCCCTGCTGGGCCTCAAGGTGCTCGAGGAAGAGCTGGTGGGGGAAGACCAGCCTGACCCTCGCCACCGGTCCATCGTCCGGCGTCGCCTTCACGTCACCACCCGAGCGCGCCGCGCTCACCAGCCGAGCGTCCCGGGCGCCCCCTTGAAGGGCCCGCGGACCCGTGAGGTGATCCAGCCTCCGTAGAATGATCCCTCCTGAGGCTGCACCCGTTCGCCGTCCACCGTGCAGTAGTCGACCATCCCAGGCATCAGCGCGACGTGGCCCAATAAGGCTTCGAAGCCGCGAGTGGTCTTCGGGTAGTGCCACGCGGCCCGTGGAGCCACCCGTTCCTCACGTATCCCGGCCGCGTCGGGAGCGGTGTCCGCAACGACGTCGAAATAGTGCGCCACCCCCTTGAACTCGCAGAACGTGGTGCCCCGAACCGGCTGGAGGACCCCGTCGACGAACGCATCGATCGGGATGTAGTACGTCGGGGGGTGGCTCGTCTCACGCACTCGAAGACTCGAGGTGGTCCGGGCGATGGAGCGTCCAGCGAAGAACACCTCGACCTCCTCGTCGCTGGGCACGACGTCGGGCGGGCGTGGGTAGTCCCAGACAGACTCGGGATCGGGCACAGAGGGTGTGGGCACGCTGTCCTCGCTTCAGATGGGGCGCTCTGGCAGCCGTCGGTGCTGCGCGGTACCGTCGGACCTTCAAGAGTACTTCGACCAGTGAAGGAGCAAACAGGGCTATGACGACCACGTCCTACACCGTCCCGGGGCTCTCCGATGAGCACAGCAGCACCATCATCAACGCCTTGCAGACGCGCCTGTCGGCCTACAACGACCTCCACCTGACGCTGAAGCACGTGCACTGGAACGTCGTGGGCCCCCACTTCATCGCCGTGCACGAGATGCTGGACCCGCAGGTCGAGCTGGTGCGTGGGTATGCCGACGAGGTCGCTGAGCGGATCGCCACCATGGGCGGATCGCCGCGGGGGACGACCGGCTCGATCGTGGCCGACCGCACCTGGGACGACTACTCCATCGGCCGCGACGGCGTCCTGGCGCACCTTGCTGCCATGGACCTGGTCTACGTCGGCGTGATCACCGACAACCGCAAGCTCATCGCCACCGCGGGTGAGATCGACCCGATCACCGAAGACATGGTCATCGCGCAGACGGCGGAGCTGGAGAAGTTCCAGTGGTTCATCCGGGCTCACCTGGAAGACATCGGCGGTCAGCTGGCCAACTCGGGAGCCCGCACGGAGACCGACGCCGCAGACGCGGCCCGCTAGCCCGACCGCTGCTGATGGGTGACCAGAGCAAGTCGGTGGGACCGGAGCGCGACACCACAGCGGACCCCCTGCCCGACCGGCCGAAGAACAACCCTACGGAGCTGTTGCGGTTCCTCCGCGCTGCTCTGATCACCCAGGTGCCACGGGACCATACCCAGACCGACGCGCAGTTCCGGCGGCGCCGGATCGTCGTGGTGTGCACGTTGTTCGTCGGTTCGTTCCTGTTGGGCTACAGCCTGACCCGCGAGCCGGGGGCCACCAGCTTCTACTACGCGACCGCGGCCCTGGCCTGCGTGTGGACCATCGGAGCGTTCGCGTCGGGTCCCCTCCATCTGGGGTGGGCTCACACCCGCACCGGGGAGCGCCACGCCCGACCCGTCCTCCAACCGTTCCTGCTCGGGGTTTTCGCGGTCTCGATCTTCTGCCTGGGAGCCTTGGTGGTCGCACAGTTCGCGGTGCTGCGCGACCCGGTCAACGAGGTGCTGGAGTTCGCCCGTCAGGCGCCCATCGCGCTCGTGGCCAGCATCACCCTGATCAACGGGGTCGCCGAGGAGCTGTTCTTCCGAGGAGCGGCATTCGCGGCGATCGGCCGCAAGCATCCCGTCATCATCTCCACCGTGCTCTACGCTCTGGTGACGGTCAGCACAGGCAACCTGATGCTCGTCTTCGCGGCCGGAGTGCTGGGGGTCATGGTGGGTCTGCAACGTCGGGTGACCGGTGGAGTCCTCGGACCGATCATCACCCACCTCACCTGGTCCATGTCGATGTTGTTCATCCTGCCGCCGCTGCTGACCGCGTTGACCCCCATGTGATCCACCCCGTCTGAACCCACGCTCGTGCACCACGACATACCAACGACCCAACTGATCGGCTTCGGCTGACCAGACCCTTAGCACCAAGGAGTCCCCATGCCTCAACGTCGCGCACTCGTCACCGGTGCCACGGGATACATCGGCTCGCGCCTCGTCCCGCAGCTGCTGCGCGAGGGCTGGACGGTGCGGGTCCTGAGCCGAAGCGCCGAGAAGGTCCGCGCCCGGCCTTGGCACGAGCAGGTCGAGATCAGCGATGGCAACGCCGACGACGAGACGGACCTCGCGGCAGCGATGGAGGGCGTCGACGTCGCCTACTACTTCATCCATTCGATGGACGGCTCCAAGGACTGGGTGCAGAAGGACGCGGACATGGCGACCCTGTTCGCTCGCACCGCTGAGGCCCAACGAGTGTCCCGCATCGTCTACCTGAGCGGGCTCTACCCCCCGGGCCAGGAGCTGTCGACCCACCTGGGGTCCCGCAAGCAGGCCGAGGACATCTTCATCGACGGCGCTGTGCCGGTGGCTGTGCTGCGGGCGGCCGTGATCCTGGGCGCGGGCTCCGCCTCGTTCGAGATGCTGCGGCACCTCACCGACCGACTGCCCATCATGATCGCCCCGCGATGGTTGGGCACCAACATCGAGCCCATTGCTATCGCCGACGTCGTGCGTTATCTGGCCGGCGCTGCTGCCCTACCCTCGGACGTCAACCGCGGCTTCGACATCGGCGCCGGTGAGGTGCTGACCTACAAGGACATGATCGACCGCTATGCCGCGGTGTCCCGGCTGGCCAAGCGTCGGGTGCGAACCCTGCCGGTGATGACCCCGGGGCTCGCCAGTCACTGGGTGGGTCTGGTCACCCCGGTGCCCTCAGGCATTGCCAAACCCCTGGTGGGCAGCCTGATCCACGAGGTCATCTGCAAGGAGCACGACATCGCCGACTACATCCCCGACCCGGACGGCGGATTCATCGACTTCGACGAAGCCGTCCGTCGGGCTCTGGCGGGTCCCCAGCCGGTGCCGTTGCGGGCCGAGGTGGACGCCGACAACCCGTCACGGATCAGCGCCCCGGACCCCGAGTGGGCGGGGATGACGGTGTTCTCGGACGAGCACGAGTCCACAGCCCAGGCCTCACCCGAGCGCGTATGGGCCGAGGTCGAGCGACTCGGCGGTCAGCACGGGTGGTTCGTCCCCGACGCGCTCTGGCGCCTGCGAGGGCTGATGGATCGAGCGGTCGGCGGTCGCGGCCATACCCAGCGGCACGACTCGGGTCCGTTGCGTGAGGGGATGCAGATCGACTCCTGGATCGTGGAGTCCGTGGATCCAGGGCGCGAGCTGGTCCTGAAATCACAGATGAAGACACCCGGGAAGTCGAGGATGATCATCCGGGTCGAGGACGGCGAGCAGGACGGGACGTCGTTGGTGACACAACAGGCCCAGTTCACGCCCTTCGGGTTGGCCGGCCTGGGCTACTGGGGCGCACTCTGGTTGGGGCACAAGCCGACCTTCGCGCTGATGCACTCCGGGTTGGTCAAAGCCGCTGAGAGCGCCGCCTCAGATAGCCCTGAGCAGCCCGCGAGCCGCTGACCATCGCACCCTGAATGGACGCGGTGTCCATGTGGTCGCCGCAGGCGATCACATGGGCACTGATCTCCATAGGCCTGCGCGTCTGCAGAGGCGCGACCTGCGCTGGGAGGGCGTGGTGCACCTCGTGGCGGTGAAGGTGCTCCCACCGGGATGTTTCGCGGCCATACAGCTCCGTCGCGTGGGCGCGCACGCGGTCCAGGGCGATGGGCTGCTCACCGTCGGCCATCAGGGCCGATGTCTGCACCAGGTGCCTCCCCGGCGGAGCGTAGGACGGGGCGGCTGCGGTGACCAGGGCTGTGTTCTTGATCGGGCCTGGACGTTCGCGGCCGTCGACGATGAGCATGTCGAGGTCGGTGGGAGCCTCATCCATCGTGAACCAGTCGGTGACCACACCCTTCATGCGAGGCGCTGCAATGCCGAGCAGGTCCTGAGCAGCGCGGGCGCCGGTCGCGATCACCACCAGGTCGGCCTCGAGTTCTTCCCCGTTGACCTGGACCACGGCACCTGAGGGCCCTTCGTGCACCGACTCGACGGTGATGTCGGTGCGCACCGTCCGATCCAGACGATCGGCCAGCTGCTCCGGCAGGGCCCGCATGCCCCGCTGCGGCAGGCCCGGGGACCCCAGAGCGAACATTCGCAGGAGCAGTTGGGTGAAGCCGTTCGACGTGCTGCCGTCGTCCTCCAGCACGACCCCGGCGACAAAGGCGTCGACCACCCTGGCCAGCCGGCCGTCCAAGCCCGCCTGTGCCATCTTCTCCCCCCGGGAGGTGTCGTGGCCCGAGGTCAGGCGCGATACAGGCCCCAAGGAAGGTGCCGCCCACCGCGCCAGCGCGAAGAGCTCGCTGGGACTCAACAGACCACTACGCAGCACATCGACCAGATGCTCCGGCTCGCGCAACGGGTCAGCCAGGACGGCCAACCGGTCCTCGAGCCTGACACCCGCTCCCGAGCCGAACATCTGGAGCCCCAGAGCCTCGATGTCGATGTACTGCTGCACAGCTGGGTAGGCCGGATTGAGCACCTGGAACCCACGGTCCATCAGGAAGCCGTCGACGACGTCGGTGCGGATGCGCCCACCGACCTCAGTGGCCGCGTCCACCACCTGAACCTCGACGCCTGACCGCTGCAGGACGGTCGCGCACATCAGTCCCGCCAGGCCGGCCCCCACGACAAGGACTTCGGCCTCGAGGCTGCCGGTGGCATCGGTCATGAGGCCTCTTTCCGACCGGGCCGAGGCGCGATCTCCGAGCGGTTCTGCTCCAGACCGGCCATGGCCCAACGCACAGTCGCGGCGCCGAGATGTCCCAGCGGTTGTGCCACCCATCGGGCGACGACCTCCGGCATCGGCAGACCCAGCATCTCGCGAGCCCAGGTCGGCAACAGCGCAACCCCGCCGGCGGCCAGGGCGCCGTAGCCGGGCCGAGCCGGCCACGGCAACGGCGGGGAGAGCAACAAGAATCGGGCCGCCTCCCGGGCGGCGGGGGTGGTCTCCATCTCGGGACGGAAGCCCTCCAGCACGGCGTCCAGCTCGGCCACGGTCTGTGGGGGGTCGATGACGCCGAGCTTGCGGGCCGAGAGGGAGGCCTGTGCGACGTAGGTGTCCGCCTCCTGCGCGGTCAGGGGCGAGGCTGCATAGGCCTGGAAACCCCTCAGAAAGGCGTCGATCTCGGCAACATGGACCCACATCAGCAGGTGGGGGTCACTGGCCCGGTAGGGCCGTCCTCGCACGTCCTTGCCGCGCACCCGCTCATGGATCGAGCGCACGTGGCCGATCGTCGCCTCGGCGTCGGCGATGGTGCCGAATGTCGTGGTGGCGAGGTAGTTGCTCGTGCGCTGCAGGCGACCCCATGGGTCGCCCTTGTATCCGCTGTGTCCGGCGACACCGGCCATCGCCAGCGGGTGCAGCATCTGCATCAGCAGGGCGGTCACCCCGGCCGGAAACATGGCCGCATCGGCGTGGACACGCCATACCGGATCGGTGTCGGTGAACCACCGGTCGCCCTCGGATCCCCAGATTCGAGCAGCCCGGGTCGGTGCATCGTCACCGGCGACCTTCGTGCGCAGCGCCTGGCCCACCCTGAGCTGCACCGAGCCGGCCGCACGCTGGACCTGGCTACGCATCGCATCCGTCACTGCCATCAAAGTCTCTCCATCTCACCGTTGGACCTGGGCGTGGTCGCCGTCGGCGTCCGCGTCGGCCTCCACTGCGGCCTCTACACCTTCTTCGGTGTGCTTGCCCGGTTGGACGGTCCGCGGCCAGTAGAACGCGTCGCCCATGGTCAATACGATCGCAGGCACCAAAACCGTCCGGACGATCAGGGTGTCGATGAGCACTCCGACAAAGATGATGACGCCGAGTTGGGCGAGCACCACCAAGGGCAGCACACCGAGCGCGGCGAAGACCGCAGCGAGCAGGATCCCGGCGCTGGTGATCACGCCCCCGGTTGCCGCCAAGGCCCGCAAGATGCCCTGGCGAGAGCCGACGACGCGAGTCTCTTCCAACGCCCGCGTGATGAGGAAGATGTTGTAGTCCACGCCGAGCGCCACCAGGAACAGGAAGGCCAGCAACGGAACGCCGGCATCGAGTCCGCTGAAGCCGAAGATCGAGGTGAAGATGAACCAGGACAAACCCAGAGCCGACAGGTACGTCAACAGCACGGTGGACACCAGGATGATCGGCGCGGCGATCGAGCGCAGCAGGCCGAAGAGGGCCACCAGCACGAGGCCGAGGATCAACGGAAGGATCACCACCCGGTCGCGCGACGTCCCCTCGTCGACGTCGATGGCCTCGGCGTCGGCTCCCGTCACGTAGGTCTCGTCCTGGTCCTCCAGCGCTGCACGCAGGTCGGTGATGGCCTGGACCCCCTCCGAGGTGTTCGGCGCTGCGGACAGCACGACTCTGAAGGTGCTGATCCCCGCCTCCTGTTGGGCGGGTTGCACCGCGTCGACCGCCTCTACGGACTCGATAGCCCCCTGGATGTCGTCCAAACGTCCCTGGTCGCTGGTTCGGGTCACCACGACGGTCGGGTCGGCGCTGCCGGCGGGAAAAGACTCCCCGAGCCGGGCGGCCGCCGAGATGGCCTCCGGCTCCTCGAGGAACTGCTCACTGGTCGGCAGCCCGAGATCGATCCGGGTGGTCCCGAACGCCAGCAGCGACAGCACGACGAGGGTGCCGACGATGAACGCGGGGGGACGCTTGGCGACGGTGGTGCCGACGCGCTTCCACACCGACCCGGAGTCGGCCAAGGCGGCCTGACCCTCGCGGGGCACCAGCGGCCAGAAGACCCAGCGGCCGAAGTTGACCAGGACGGCAGGCAGGGCCACCAGGGCGAACACCGCGGCAACGACGATGCCCACGGCACAGGCCAACCCCAAGCCGCGGGTCGTCGGAAAGACGGACAGCAGGAACGTCAGGAGGCCGATGAACACCGTTGACGAGCTGGCGAAGACCGCTTCGGAGGTGCGGCGCAAGGCCAGATCCATCGCCTCGTAACGGCTGTCGTGACGTTTGAGCTCGTCCCGATAGCGCGAGATCAGCAGTAGGGCGTAGTTCGTCCCAGCGCCGAAGACCAACACTGACAAGATGCCGGTGGTCGACTCATCCCAGGGAATGCCCGTGGCTTCCAACACTCTGGTCGCGGCCGTGGAGGCGAACAGGTCGCCGAGACCGATGACGGTCAACGGGATCAACCACAAGAAGGGACTGCGGTAGGTCACCAGCAACAACAGCGCGACGACCGAGGCCGTGGTCAGAAGCAGGGTGAAGTTGGCTCCCTCGAAGACCGCTGCAAGATCGGCCTCGATGGCGGCGGGGCCCGTGACGGCGGCGGTCACCCCGTCGGGCACCTCATCGCTCAGGGTCTCGCGCAGGGCAGTGACCTCCGCTGCCGTGTCGGTCGCCGTCCGGGAAGGCACGGTCAGCACGGCGATGGCCGCGGTGCCGTCCTGCGACGGGGCTACCTGGGTGGGTGCGAACGCTTCGCCGTCGGTCGTGCTCAACCCGTCGAGGACCTCCTGCAGGGCAGGGACCTGGGAGGCGATATCGGAGTCCACCGTGAACAGTGCGATAGCAGTCGAGTTGTCGTCGGCGGGCAGCTCGTCCAGGAGCGCGACACCCTGAGTGTTGTCGTATCCCTTCGGCAACGAGTCGGTCGCCGAGGGTGAGCGCTCCCCAGGGCCGATCCCGACGATGATGCCCACCGCCATGATGATGCTGACGAGAGCGACGAAGCGAGAGCCCAGTCTGGACGTGATGACATCCGCGATCTTCGACACAGCGAGATCTTATGACAATCGAAGGAACGGGCCGATGGTTCGAGCCCTCACTGATGCGCCGATCGCGCAGAGCGACCTAGGCAGGACGACGCGCGCTACTCGCGGACATCACTTGCGATCATCGAGAGCGCGCACACCGGACCACGCCGCTGGGAACACCGCAGCGGCGATGGCCCACTTGATGACGCCGCCCAGGATGAACGGTGTGAACCCGGCGGCCACGACGGCGGAGACATCGGTCATCCCGGTCACCATCGCCAGGTACGGCAGCCCGAAGATGAAGGGCACGAGGGACGCCAAGGCGAAGCCGACCATGGAAAGGCCGGGTCGACGGTCCCAGTTCCGCTCGGCCAACCAGCCGATGAGTGCGGCGGCGAAGACGAACCCGACGATGTAGCCGAACGACGGCAGGAGCAGCGCTCCTGGCCCACCTGTGCCGTTGCTGAACCACGGAACCCCGGCCACCCCAGCGGTCAGGTACGTGAGCATCGACATGGCTCCACGCTTCATTCCCAATGATCCGCCGACGAGCAACACCCCAAGGGTTTGGCCGGTGACCGGCACCGGGTAGCCGTAGCTGACCTGCGCAAAGGCACCGACCACGATAGCGCCGGTGACCACCAAGGCGATGTCGGTGGCCAGGCTGCGCGAGATCAAACGGTCGGCCAGGACGGACTGTGGCGCAAGGGCTGCGGTGCTCATGGGCGACAGCCTGCCATAGACCGCTCACCCGGCGCGCCGGGCGGGCTCAGGAACTTTTGTCGACCAGGGCGCTGCTGCGAACCAACCGTGGAAGGGTCACCAGGGCGAGCCCGCCTACGACGTTGGCCACGGCGACGTACCAGAACCACGCCAACCAGCTCGCGTAGGTCACACCTTCCGCACCGGAGTGCAGCGCTCCGAAAATGATGACCGAGTCCAGGATCGAGTGGAACAGCCCCAGCCCAATCAACAGGAACGCCCCGGCCAGCGCGGCGGCCAAGGTGGCCACCTGACTGTCGCTGCCGGCCTGCATACGGGTCATCAGGGTGATCGCTCCGCCCCCCAACAGGGCCAACGCCAACGACTGCCAGTCCAGTGGTGCGTCGACAAAATGGCGTGCTTCCGTGGCGAATGTCGGGTCGAGCTCGGGAAAGGCCGTGACCGCGATCCACATCAGCACCCATCCGCCAGCCAGGTTCGACAGGAGTGTCAGGGCCCACAGGCGGAGCAACTGCAGCAACGACCCCTCGCCGGCGAAGATCGCCACGATGGGGTAGTAGAAGCCCTCGGTGAACAGCTCGGAATGGGCGAGATACAGCGCGGCGAACCCGATGGAGAAGGCGATGGCCCCGAGGAAGGGATTCTGCGTCTCCCGGTAGACCATCAGGTAGGCGAGCACCCCGAACCCGATCTCGATGCCACCCAGGAACCCGGTCACCAGCATGACCCGCGTGGCTCGGTGGAGTCGCTCGGTGCCTTCGGCAACGCTGCTGTCGAAGGTGCTCTCAACCTCTTCCTCGACCTCGTCGTCGCCGAGGTCATTGATAGTCGCCACGAGTCGCAACCTACCCTTGGGCGACCTCATCATGGTGATGGGGCTGGCCCCGGGAGGCACCCATGCGAGGAATGTGGATCGGTCACTACCTCGTGGCCGCAGTGATCTTCGGTCTCATGGACTTCGTGTGGCTGACGATCGTCGCGTTGCCGATGTACGAAGCCGAGCTGGGCGACCTCCTGGCCGACCATCCCAACATGGTGGCGGCTGTGGCTTTCTATGCCATCTACATAGGCGGGGTCACCTACTTCGCCAGCACCCCCGCGATCACGGCCGGGTCGTTGCGCCGGGCAGTGATCTCCGGGGCGGTGCTTGGGCTGGTGGCCTACGCGACCTGGGATCTGACAAACCTGGCCGTGCTCGAGGGTTTCCCCGCGTCCGTAGTGGCGGCTGACCTGGCCTGGGGCACGTTCGCCACCGCTGCCACAGCTGGCCTCACGTATGCCGTGTGTCGTCGCATACCGGCGTTACACCCCCCTTCCACTCCGTCCTAGGCCCCCGCGGATGAACCGTGGAAACAGCCGGTCCGACGCTGCTCGCTGAGCCATGGTGCGCGACCCGCATTTCGGTTTCGACACGTGAACGGACCAAACTAGGGCGGGTGAGAATCGGCATCCTGACCAGTGGCGGCGACTGTCCCGGGCTGAACGCGGTGATCCGCGGTGCGGTGATGAAGGGCGACCGGATCTACGGCCATACCTTTCTTGGCATTCGTGACGGTTGGCGCGGCCTGGTCGAGGACGACATCCGCGAGCTCCCGAGACACGACGTGCGCGGCCTCTCGCGCCAGGGCGGCACCATTCTGGGGACCTCGAGGACCAGCCCGTTCCAGCACGGAGGCAGCGCCCGGGTCAAGGAGGTGATGGCTCTGCACGACATGGACGCCGTCATCGCCATCGGCGGCGAGGGGACGCTGACCGTGGCCAAGATGTTGCACGAGGAGGGGGTCAAGATCGTCGGCGTGCCGAAGACCATCGACAACGACCTCTCGGCCACGGACTACACCTTCGGCTTCGACACGTCGGTGTCCATCGCCACCGAGTCCATCGACCGCCTTCGCACCACGGGCGAGAGCCATCACCGCTGCATGGTGGTCGAGGTCATGGGTCGGCATGTGGGGTGGATCGCGTTGCACGCCGGGTTGGCCTCGGGGGCGCACGCAATCTTGATCCCCGAGGTGCACGTCACGATGGACGAGATCGTGAAGTGGGTCGAGATGGCTCGTGATCGTGGTCGTGCCCCGGTGGTCGTCGTCGCCGAAGGGTTCGTCCCCGAGGGCGGCACCGAGGCCGTGGCTTTGCGAGGTATCGACGCCTTCGGACGGCCGCGCCTGGGCGGCATCGGCGACCATCTCGCCGTCGAACTGCAGGAGCGCACGGGCATTGAGACGCGTTCCACGGTGCTGGGCCATCTCCAGCGTGGTGGCGTGCCGACCTCGTTCGACCGCGTGCTGGCAACCCGGTTCGGCGCCGCTGCGGTCGACGCCGTCAAGAACAGCGAGTGGGGAACCATGGTGTCGCTGAGCGGCATTGACGTCAGCACCGTGCCGTTGCACCGCGCCACCCGAGAGTTGAAGACCGTGCCACCGCACCGCTACGAAGAAGCCGCCATCCTCTTCGGTTGAGCGCTCCCAGCGAAGCACCGGGCAGCCGTGTTACCCGGCCCGTGGTGGGTCGGGTGTGGGGCGGGGTCGTTAGAGGTGCCAGGTGACACCGGTGGGGTGGACGGTTGCGGTGAGGTCTCGTTCGTGGACGAGGGTGTGGTGTCTCCCGCACAGCAACGCGTAGTTGGACAGGTCGGAGGGTCCGCCGCGGGACCAGTGGGTGACGTGGTGGGCATCGCACCAGGGGGCGGGGGTGGTGCACCCGGGGAAGGTGCACCCGTGGTCGCGGTGGTGCAACGCCCGCCGTTGCCCGGGGGTGACGAGGCGGTGGGTGCGTCCTTGGTCCAAG
>JBASAN010000222.1:0-3297 GCA_049650625.1 Ornithinimicrobium sp. | reverse complement strand
TGATGGACCATGGGCCGAGCGACGTGAGCTACCAGGGTTTGCAGTGGACGGTGCGTGAGGTCCGCGGCAACGACTCCGGGAGGACCTTCCGCTGTCCGGGCTGCCAGCAGGAAGTCGCCGCGGCCATACCGCATACCGTCGTCTGGCCGAGCGAGACGATGCACGGGGTGGAGAACCGGCGGCACTGGCATACCCGGTGCTGGAGTGCACGTGACCGGCGCAGACCGGGTGGGTCGTTCGCGTAGTCGGGCCCCTGCACCGCCGGACTAGGGTGATCGGCCATGAGCCCCTCAGATATGCAGCAGGTGCGGTCCAACACGGTGCTCGCGGCGCGTCGCGACGAGGTCGAGCTGCATACGGCAGACGGCTTGACCCTGGTGGGTGAGTTGGCCTTGCCCGCGGACCGCGACCCGGTCGCGACGCTCGTCACGCTCCATCCACTGCCGACTGCCGGTGGTTTCATGGACTCCCACGTGCTGAAGAAGGCGTCGTACCGGCTTCCGGCCCTGGCCGACATCGCGGTGCTGCGGTTCAACACCCGAGGGACGTCGTCCCCACGGGGGACGAGCGAGGGCACCTTCGACGAGGGCTACGACGAGCGCTTCGACGTGGCCGCCGCCATCGAGTTCGCCGAGTTCCACGAGCAGCCTGCACTGCCGCGACGCTGGCTGCTGGGCTGGTCCTTCGGGACCGACCTCGCCTTGATGCACGGGACCGACCCCTCCATCGAGGGGGCCATCCTGCTGAGCCCGCCGCTGCGCAAGGTCACCGACGAGCACCTGCAGCAGTGGACGGAGTTCGGCAAGCCCATCGTCGCGCTGGTGCCGGAGTTCGACGACTTCCTGCGGCCCGAGCAGGCTCGTGAGCGGTTCGCCGCGTTGAGACAGGTGCAGATCAAGGGCATCGACGACTGCAAGCACCTTTGGGTCGGCGAGACGATGGTCCGTCGAGCGCTCAACGAGATCGTGTCGATCGTGGCACCGGGGGCCGGTCCGCTACCGACCGAGGTCGAAGGCGGATTGGTGGTCCAGCAGTAGGCCGGGTGGGCGTGTTTTACGACTTCGCGGCCACAGGCTGCACCAACTCGATGAGCACCCCGCCGGTGTCCTTGGGGTGGGCAAAGTTGATCAGACTGCCGCCGGTGCCCACCTTGGCCTCGGCATACAGGACCCGGACGCCCTTCGATCTCAAGGCGGTCGCAGCGGCCTCGACGTCGGCCACCCGGTAGGCCAGCTGCTGCAGACCGGGACCGCTGCGACCGATGAACGCTGCGATCGTCGACTCCGGGGTCAGCGGAGCCAGCAGCTGAACGGCGGACGCGCCCGGCGGTGAGCCGGCCGGGGCCAGCATCGCCTCCGCCACCCCTTGCTCCTCGTTGACCTCCCGGTGGGTGAGCTCGAGGCCGAACGTCGCGCAGTGGAAGTCGATCGCCGCATCCAGATCGGGCACGGCAATCCCCACGTGGTCGACCGCGAGCACCAGAGGGACCAGGTCATCAGACATGGGCTGAGGCTACCGCTGACGATACCCACGCCGGGCCGATCACCGCGTACGGTTTCGGGCATGTCTGACGTCGTGGTGCATGGTGCCCGCCTGGTGCCGTTGGATGCTGCTGGTGCGGCAACGGCAGTGTCCCCCCATAGCGATGAGCTCAGCGACATCCTCATCCGGGGTGGCGCGATCGAGGCGGTCGCGCCTGCGGGGACCCTCACGGTCGGCCCCAGCGTCCCGGTCCTGCGAGCCCAGGGGCGATGGGCCATCCCAGGCCTGTGGGACCAGCACGTGCACATGACCCAGTGGGCCATGTCCTACACAAGACTCGACACCAGCGGGGTCCAGAGCTCGCAGCAGGCGTGCGACCTGGTGGGGCAGGCCCTGCGTAACGGTGCAGGTCAGACGCCGACCGGCATGCTGACCGGTCTGGGTCATCGCTGTGCGGAGTGGGCCCACCAGCCGACCGTCGCCGAGCTGGACGCGGTGTCGGGGTCGTTCCCTGTGGTGCTGATCAGCGGCGACTGCCACCACGGATGGGTCAACTCAGCCGCCCAGGCCATGCTCGGCGTCGCGCCGCGCGACGACGTGATCGCTGAGGATGAGTGGTTCGACCTCTACGCCAAGCTCGACGCTCTGCCGGGGGCCGAGGAGGAGACCGAGGCCTCGATGGAGCATGCGGTCCGCCGCGCCCATGAGCAGGGAGTGGTCGGCATCGTCGACCTCGAGTTCGCTCGACCGTGGGAGCAGTGGGCCCAGCGCTATGCCGCCGGCATCGCTCCCCTGCGGGTGCGGACGGGGGTCTACCCGGCCCGGCTGGAGGAGATCATCGCCCTCGGCTGGTCCACCGGGACGGTACTGCCAGGCACCGATGGACTGGTCACCCAGGGTCCGCTGAAGATCATCTCCGACGGATCGCTCAACACCAGGACGGCCTGGTGCTGCGAGCCGTATGCCGACGGCGCCGCCCTGGCCCACCCGGCGGGCAAAGCGAACTTCAGCGTCCAGGAGATGGTCGACCTGGTCTCCAGGGGGCACGCCCACGGCCTCACGGCTGCCTTGCACGCCATCGGCGACGCGGCGGTGTCGGCGGTGCTGGACGTCTTCGAGGCCAGCGGGGCCTCCGGCACGGTGGAGCACGCCCAGCTGCTGCGGTCCGAGGATCTCAGCCGGTGGTCCGCCTTGCCGGTGACCGCCAGCGTGCAGCCGGCGCACCTGCTCGACGACCGCAGCGTCACCGAGCAGTGCTGGCCGGACCGGATGGACCGTGCTTTCATGGTCGCCGACCTGCTGCGGCACGGCATACCGGTGGTCTTGGGCTCGGATGCTCCTGTGGCTCGGCTCGACCCGTGGCGCACCATGGCCGCCGCGGTGCATCGAGGCCCGCTGGACGGACCGAGCTGGCACGACGAGCAGGCGTTGACCGCACAACAGGCCCTCGCGGCGAGCGTGGACGGTCAGCGCCTGGCGCCCGGCGGGCGAGGAGATCTGGTGTTGGTGGATGCTGACCCGCTCCAGGATGGGTCCGCCCGCGACCAGGCGGCGCGGCTGTCGGACATGTCGGTCGGAGCCACGGTGGTCGCGGGGCGGATCGTCGCTGGGCAGGCCCTGGCAGCAGGGTTACAGTGAGCCGCATGTCCGTCATCGTTGCCGGGGCTCGGACCCCGATCGGCCGCCTGCTGGGTTCGCTCAAAGACTTCTCCGGTGCTGAGCTCGGGGGGATCGCCATCGCCGGGGCACTCGAGCGTTCGGGCATCACCGGTGACCAGGTCGACTACGTGATCATGGGCCAGGTGCTCACTGCCG
>JBASAN010000221.1:0-11318 GCA_049650625.1 Ornithinimicrobium sp. | reverse complement strand
GTGCTACGCCGCTCTCGACGTCTTCGTGCATACCGGCACCCGCGAGACCTTCGGCCAGACCCTTCAGGAAGCCTCGGCAAGTGGCCTGCCCGTCGTCGCGCCGGCCCGCGGTGGTCCCATCGATCTGGTCGACCACGGGCGCACCGGCATGCTCTTCGACCCGGACCAGCCCGGGGCACTCAGCGCTGCCGTATCCTCCCTCATCCCGGCCGACCCGACCGCCGGTGTAGCGCTGCGGCGGCAGATGGGGGCGCAGGGGCGGGCGGCCGTCGTGGCCCGGTCCTGGCCCGAGCTGACCCGACAGCTGGTGGGTCACTACGCCCGCGTGATGTCCTCCACCTCGACGTCGGTGGCCTAGGAGCCCCGGCCCTCAGTGCCCGAGCGGATAGACCTTCTTGACCTGCCAACCCTGCTCGCGATCCAAGCCGTACAGGCACATCTGCGGCACCTCAAACTCATCCTGCAGGTCGGCGTAGTCCTCGGCGACCGCGTCCAGTACCTCCGTGGCCAGGTCGTGAGCCAAGGTGATGTGCGGATGGAAAGGAAAGGCGGAAGGGGACTTCACCGGGCCGGAGCACACGGCGGCGTTGAGCTGTGCACATGCCTGAGCGCCATTTCCGATGGCCAGGTAGACCACCTCGGAGGCTGGCCGGAAGGTGTCCGTGCCGGTCACCTCGATCGTGAGCGGACCGTGGCTGGCTGCGACCCGTGCCAGGTGCCGCTCCAATGCCCTGGTCTGCTCCATGCTGATACTGGTGGGCGGCAGTAGCGTGATGTGCGTCGGAATGGCCATACCCAAGGTGTCGCCGATGTGCGTACGGAGGCGGGCGACCTCAGATCCGATCGGGTCGGGGACGATCAACACCACTCCCACGGTGTCCTTGGTGTTGTTCACAGCCGGTGACCCTACCCCCATGTCTTCATATGCCGCATACCCTGGGCTGATGGCCGAATCACCCACCGATACCCGCATCGACCAGGACCCCTCTGCCCAGGCCCCGGTCCACGACGACCTGGTGACCACGGAGCACACCATGCAGGCGGGAGGCCGGGCCCTGCGGTACACCGCGACTACCGGACGGATCGTGCTGCGCCAGGAGGTCTTCGACGGTGACACCTTCACCGGACCCACCGACAAGGCCGAGGTCTTCGTCACGTCCTACGTGTTGCAGGCCGACGACGCGGAGGGCACGACCGCCGGACGGGGGCGTCGACCCGTCACGTTCGCCTTCAACGGCGGACCGGGGTCATCCTCGGTGTGGTTGCACCTGGGACTGCTGGGCCCCCGCCGCGTGGAGATGGGTGATGTCGGAGCCTTGGTGCCGCCGCCGGGGCGGTTGGTCGACAACGCCGAGTCGCTGCTGGCCGTGTCCGACCTGGTCTTCATCGACCCGGTGAGCACCGGGTATTCTCGCGCGGTGCCCGGCGAGGCCGCTAAGCCGTTCCACGGCGTCCGTGGTGATATCGAGTCCGTGGGTGAGGTCATCCGGCTGTGGACCACCCGCAACGGTCGCTGGCTCAGCCCCAAGTTCCTCGCCGGCGAGTCCTACGGCACGCTGCGGGCGGCTGCCCTCGCCGATCACCTACAGAGCCGTTTCGGGATGTATCTGAACGGACTGATGCTCATCTCCTCGGTGCTCGACCTGGGTTCGATCGGGTTGAACGAGCCCGACGGGGACCGGGGCTTCGTCTCTTTCCTGCCAACCTATGCCGCCATCGCCCACTTCCACGGACGTCACCCCTACGGAGCGACGCTGGAGCAGGTCGTGGCGCGAGCCCGGACCTACTGTGAGCGTGACTATCCGTGGGCCTTGAGCCGTGGCAACCGACTCACCGGCCCGGAGCGGGCCGAGCATGTCCGCACCCTGTCCGAGCTGACCGGTCTGGATCAGGCCTGGATCGACCGGGCCGACCTGCGGATCGAGCACCAACGGTTCTTCGCCGAGCTCCTCCGCCGCGACGGCCTCACGGTGGGGCGCCTCGATGCACGGTTCACCGGACCTGCCGCAGACGGCAATGCCCCGGTGTCCGACGCGGACCCGTCCTACGACGCCATCTCCGGCCCGTACGCCGCCGCCTTCAACCACCATGTGCGCGACACGTTGGGCTATGAGAGCGATCTGCATTACGAGCAGATCTCCGCCGCGGTTCAGCCTTGGTCCTACAGCGACTTCGAGGGCCGTTCCGTGGACGTCACGCCCCGGCTGTCACGGGCAATGCGGGCCAACCCGCACCTTCAGGTCCACGTGGCCTACGGGTGGTACGACGGGGCCACCCCGTTCCTGGCGGCCGAGGAGGTGCTGCACGCCCTGGACGTCCCCGCAGCCGCTCACGACCGCATCGAGCACCGCTACTATCCGGCCGGGCACATGATGTACGTCCACGAGCCCTCGCGTCGGCAGCAGTCTGCCGACCTCGCCGACTTCGTGCTCCGAGCGGCGGGCAGCTCAGACGCCTGACGGTTCGTGGAGGTCGTCCAGGTCCCGGTTGAACGTGGTAGAAGGACGCATGACCGCGGTGGCTTCTTCACGATCCGGCAGGTAGTAGCCGCCGATGTCGACGGACTGGCCCTGGACCTCAGCCAGCTCGCGCACGATCACATCCTCATGATCGGCCAGCGCGTCGGCGATGCCAGCGAAGGCCTGCGCCAGGTCCGGGTCCTCGCTCTGCTCGGCCAGCTCGGTGGCCCAGTAGAGGGCCAGGTAAAAATGGCTTCCGCGGTTGTCGATCTCTCCGATGGCGCGGCTCGGCGAACGCCCCTGGTCGAGAACGGACCCCGTCGCGCGGTCCAGCGCTTGGCCCAACACGGCGGCTCGGGGGTTGTCGGCTGCCTGGGCCAGATGCTCCAGGCTGACGGCCAGCGCCAAGAACTCACCGAGGCTGTCCCAGCGCAGGTGGTTCTCGGAGAGCAGCTGCTGCACGTGCTTGGGCGCTGACCCGCCGGCTCCGGTCTCGAAGAGGCCGCCCCCGCTGATCAGCGGGACCACGGACAGCATCTTGGCGCTGGTGCCGAGCTCGAGGATCGGGAAGAGGTCGGTCAAGTAGTCGCGCAGGACGTTTCCGGTGACCGAGATCGTGTCCTCGCCCGCGCGGACCCGGTCAAGGGAGAACGCGGTGGCCTCCACCGGCGTCATGATCTCGATCTGCAGACCCTCGGTGTCCTGTTCGGCGAGATACTCGTGGACCTTGGCCAGCAGGTTGGCGTCGTGCGCCCGGCCCTCGTCCAACCAGAACACCGCTGGGTCACCGGTGGCCCGGGCCCGGGTGACCGCCAGGGCGACCCACTCGCGGATCGGCACGTCCTTGGTCTGGCAGGCTCTCCAGATGTCCCCCTCCTGCACAGCGTGCTCCATCAGCACTTCACCTGAGGAGCTGACGATCTGCACTGCGCCGGCCGCCTCGACCTCGAAGGTCTTGTCGTGGCTGCCGTACTCCTCGGCGGCTTGGGCCATGAGGCCGACGTTGGCCACCGATCCCATCGTGGTGGGGTCGAAGGCTCCGTTGGCTCGGCAGTCGTCCAGCACGGCCTGGTAGATCCCCGCGTAGCTGCTGTCCGGGATGACGGCGAGCGTGTCCGCGGGCTCCCCATCCGGGCCCCACATCTGGCCCGACGTACGAATCATCGCGGGCATCGAGGCGTCCACAATGACGTCACTGGGCACGTGCAGATTGGTAATGCCCTGGTCCGAATCGACCATGGCGAGGTCAGGGCCGTGAGCCAGCCCCTCCTCGATCAGGGCGCGCACCGCATCCGCCGTGGTCTGCGGCAGGCCGTCCAGACCGTTCAGGATCGCGCCCAGCCCGTTGTTCGGGTTCAGTCCGGCGTCGGCCAGCTCCTGACCGTGCTCCCGGAAGACCGTGGGCAGGAAGGCCCGCACGACGTGGCCGAAGATGATCGGGTCCGAGACCTTCATCATGGTTGCCTTCAGGTGCACCGAGAACAACACTCCCTGCTCCGCGGCCAGGGAGATCTGCCGGTCCAGGAACTCCCTCAGGGCAGCGACCTGCATCACCGTGCCGTCGACCACCTCACCGGCCTCGACCGGGATCCCGTCCTTCAGCATGGTGCGGGTGCCGTCCTGGGCGACGTGAAGGACCTGCAAGGTGTCCTCAGCCGACATGACGATCGACTTCTCGCTGTGGCGGAAGTCGCCGTCGCTCATGGTGGCCACATTGCTCTGGGACGTCGGGGACCACGACCCCATCGAATGGGGATGCGTCCGCGCGAAGCTCTTCACCGACGCGGGTGCTCTGCGGTCGGAGTTGCCCTGGCGCAGCACGGGGTTGACGGCGCTGCCCTTGACCGAGTCGTAGCGCGTCCTGAGGTCTTCCTCCTCGTCGTTGGAGGGCGCATCCGGATAGTCCGGCACGTCCAGACCCTGGCTTTGCAGCTCCGCGATGGCCGCCTTCAGCTGAGGAAGGGAGGCGCTGATGTTGGGCAGCTTGATGATGTTGGCCTCGGAGGAGTGTGTGAGCTCGCCCAGCTCGGCCAGGGCATCGGGCACGCGCTGGTCCTCGGGCAGCCGATCCCCCAAGGCAGCCAGGATCCGTGCGGCGAGCGAGATGTCCTTGGTGACAACGTCGATGCCCGCGGTCGCGCAGAAGGCTTCGACGATCGGCTTGAGCGAGTGGGTGGCCAACATCGGGGCCTCGTCGGTGACGGTGTAGATGATGGTGGCCATGAGGCGAGCAACTCCTGAGGACGGTGTGAGCGGGGACAAGCGGTGGGGCAGTGACACCAGGCGTCAGGCTATCGCGAGCGGTCGCTGCTAACGTTCTCAAGGACCGCATACTCACCTTTTAGTTGGGACGAAGACACCGTGGATCGCAAGCCAGTCAAGGTGGCTGTCACCGGCGCTGCCGGCCAGATTTGCTACAACCTGCTGTTCCGGATCGCCTCCGGCGAGATGTTGGGGCAGGACACACCGGTCGAGCTGCGCCTGCTGGAGATCCCGGACGCGCTCAAGACGCTGGAGGGGGTGGTCATGGAGCTGGATGACTGCGCCTTCCCGCTGCTGCGCGGTGTCGAGATCGGCTCCGACCCGAACGACGTGTTCGACGGCGTCAACATCGCCCTGCTCGTGGGGGCCCGTCCCCGCGCGAAGGGGATGGAACGAGCGGACCTGCTCGAAGCCAACGGTGGGATCTTCACCGGGCAGGGCAAGGCGTTGAACGACCACGCGGCCAGCGACATCCGGGTCACGGTCACCGGCAACCCGGCGAACACCAACGCGCTGATCGCGATGAGCAACGCCCCTGACATTCCCCACGAGCGCTTCAGCGCCCTGACGCGGCTGGACCACAACCGGGCCACGGCACAGCTGTCTCAGAAGACCGGACACCCGGTGACGGACATCACCCGGATGACGATCTGGGGCAACCACTCCGCGTCGCAGTATCCCGATCTGTTCCACTGCCAGGTGGCGGGGCAGAACGCGGCAGAGCTGGTCGATGACCAGGACTGGATCGAGGAGACCTTCATCCCTACCGTCTCCAAGCGTGGAGCGGCCATCATCGAAGCGCGTGGGTCATCGTCGGCAGCCTCGGCGGCAGCAGCGACCATCGACCACACGCGCGACTGGATCGGCGGCACCCCCCAGGGTGACTGGACGTCGATGGTCGTCTCCTCCGACGGCTCCTACGACGTGCCCGAAGGCCTGATGTCGTCCTTCCCTGTCACCACCTCGGCCGGGGACTGGGCCATCGTGCCCGACCTCGAGGTGGCCGCGTTCTCCCGCAAGCGGATCGACGCCTCGGTGGCCGAGCTGGAGGAAGAGCGCGCCGCGGTGACCGGGTTGGGCCTGATCAGCTAGCGGATCACCAAGCTGAAGCTCAGGGTGGCGCAGGCGGCCGACAGCACCACGAGCATGGCCACGTCCCAGGCCCGTGAGCGCACGATCAATCCTCCGGCGCGCGCAGCCGGCGTGACCAACCGGAGGACGGCGGCCAACGCCAAGGTGAGGGCCATCGCGTAGCCGAAACTGCGCAGTCCCCCGCTGAGCAGCACGACTGAGGCGACGACGAGCCCCACCGGCAACACCCACCAGGCGCCCAGAGGCTGCGCGATCCTCCATCCGTGGTGTTCGTCCACTACCCCTTTGCGTGCCACTGCGTGGTGTCCCACTCCCTAGTCGAGCGCTCGCTCGGCGGCCTCGACCACATTGGACAACAGCATGGCTCTGGTCATCGGCCCCACTCCACCCGGGTTCGGGGAGAGCCAACCCGCGACGTCGGCGACATCGGCCGCCACGTCTCCGGCGATCTTGCCGTCGCGGCGAGCGACGCCGACATCCAACACGGCGGCACCGGGTTTGACCATGTCGGCGCGGACCAGGTCGGGCACCCCGGCCGCAGACACGATGATGTCGGCGCGACGAAGGTGCTCGGCCACGTCCCGAGTCCCGGTATGACACAGCGTCACGGTGGCGTTCTCACTGCGTCGAGTCAGGATCAGACCCAGCGGTCGGCCCACCGTCAGACCGCGGCCGAGCACCACCACCTCGGCACCTGCGATCGGCACCGCGTGGCGACGCAGAAGCTCCACGACACCGACCGGCGTGCAGGGCAGGGGTGCTGCCTCGCCGAGCACGAGCGAACCCAGATTGACCGGGTGCAACCCGTCGACGTCCTTGGTCGGCTGGACCCGCGACAGCAGGGCGAACTCGTCGAGACCGGTGGGCTGCTGCACCAGGAACGCGGTGCAGTCGACGTCCGCGTTGAGCTCGTCGATCACCGCTTCGACGTCGGCCTGGGTGGCCGTCGCCGGCAGGTCGCGGCGGATGGACGCGATTCCGATCTCGGCGCAGTCGCGGTGCTTGGCCCCGACGTACCAGGTGCTACCAGGGTCGTCCCCCACCAGGACGGTGCCCAGACCCGGTCGGACCCCCCGCTCGCGCAAGGCCTGGACGCGGGCTGCGAGCTCCACCTTGATGTCGGCCAGCACGGCCCGGCCGTCGAGAATGCGTGCAGTCATGAGCGCCACCCTAGCCAGCCGCCGAACACTCCGTGACCGAACGCACCGCTTCGCCGAGGGATCACCCGGCGGGGCCTGGTGTCAGTGCGCGAAGTGGCGCGTACCGGTGAAGAACAGGCTGACCCCGGCAGCGTTCGCGGCGGCGGTCACCTCCTCGTCCCGGATCGAGCCCCCGGGACAGACCACGGCCCGTACACCCGCGTCCAGCAGGACTTGGAGGCCGTCGGCGAACGGGAAGAACGCGTCCGATGCCGCCACGCTGCCGCTGGCCCGGTCCCCGGCCCGTTGCACAGCCAGATGACAGCTGTCGACCCGGTTGACCTGCCCCATGCCGATGCCGACGCTGGCACCCTCGTGCGCCAACAGGATGGCGTTGGACTTCACCGAACGACAGGCACGCCAGGCGAACGCCAGGTCCTCCAGCACCGAGGCCGGAACCTGTGGACCCGCAACCTGTCGCCATCGTGCCGGGTCGTCACCACCGTCGGCAGTGGTCGCGTCGAGCTGGTCCCGGCGTTGCAGCAGGAGCCCCCCGGAGATCAGCCGGCCTTCGATGTTCCTGCCCTCGGTCGGCGCCTCGACCCTCAGGAGGCGCACGTTCTTCTTGGCGCGCAACACCTCCAGCGCTTCCTCCTCGAACGCGGGGGCGGCGATGACCTCGGTGAAGATGTCGGCCAACGCCCGACCCATCGCCGCGCTGACCGGACAGTTCGTGGCCACCACTCCGCCGTAGGCCGAGATCGGATCGCACGCATGGGCTCGCTGATGAGCCTGTGCAACGTCGGTCGCAACCGCGATGCCACACGGGTTCGCGTGCTTGATGACGGCCACGGTGGGCTGGTCTCCGTGGTCGTAGGCCGCTCGCACGGCCGCGTCGGCGTCCACATAGTTGTTGTAGGACATCGCCTTCCCGTGCAGCTGCTCGGCCCGGGCCAGACCGGGAGCGTCTCCGAACGGACCCCCTGGGTCGGCGGCATACACGGCTGCATCCTGGTGCGGGTTCTCGCCGTAGCGAAGCACGTCGGCTCGCTGCCAGCTCGCCGGTGCCCACTCGGCCAACACCGCGGTCTCGCGCTCTCGTTCGTCCGGGAACTGTGTGGCCATCCAGGAGGCGACGGCCGCGTCGTACTTCGCGGTATGCCGGTAGGCCAAGGCGGCGAGGCGCTGGCGCTCCACGAGTGCGAAGCCCTCCCCCTTCGCGGCGGTGACGACCTGGGCGTAGGTGTCGGGATCGACCACCACTGCCACACTGCGGTGGTTCTTGGCTGCGGCTCGGATCATCGCCGGCCCGCCGATGTCGATCTGCTCGACGCACGACTGGGGGTCGGCGCCGGAGGCTACGGTGTCCGAGAAGGGGTAGAGATTGACCACCAGGAGGTCGAACGCCTCGATTCCCAGCCCAGCGATGGAGTCCACGTGCTCGGGGTTGGTGCTGTCGGCCAGCAGACCGGCATGGACCGCGGGGTGCAAGGTCTTCACCCGTCCGTCCAAGCACTCAGCGAAGCCCGTCACCTCCTCAACCGGGGTCACCGGAACTCCGGCAGCCGCGATCCGAGCGGCCGTCGAGCCGGTGGACACGAGGGCTACGCCGGCGGCGTGCAGGGCCGTCGCGAGGTCCTCGAGACCAGTCTTGTCGTAGACCGAGATCAGGGCGCGACGCAGGGGGCGGGTGTGTTCATCGGGGACGCTCACGCGGAGTGGACCTTTCGTGGGGACGGGCTGGAGACGGGGTAAGCACGCGGTGGACAGTGCGCACGAGCAGGTCACGTTCGACAACCTTGATGCGTTCGTGCAAGAGCTCTTCAGTGTCGTCGGAGCGGACAGGGACAGCCCGCTGGGCGACGATGGGTCCGGTGTCCACCCCTTCGTCGACGAAGTGCACCGTGGCGCCGGTGATGCGGGCGCCACCGGCGAGGGCGTCGCGCACGGCGTGCGCGCCCGGAAAGGACGGCAGGAGCGCAGGGTGGCTGTTCAGCACCGCGAAGGTGTCCAGGACCTGCGGGCCGAGGACTTTCATGAAGCCCGCAGTGATGACCCAACACTGCGGACGCTCGGGGTGCGGCGACAGCCAACGTCCGAGTTCGTGCGCCAGGGCTGCATCCCAGGCCGATCGGTCGGGATAGTCCGTGACTTTGCAGACGAAGGTGGGCAGGCCGGCTCGCTCGGCCCGGTGCAGACCTTCGATGTCGTCGCGGTCGGCACCGACCGCCGCGATCTCGACCCCGTAGTCGTGGTCCGCCTCGGCGTCGATCAGAGCCTGCAGGAGAGTGCCGCTCCCGGAAACCAGTACCACCACCGGGGTGCGTTGACGATGGGTGTGCGGCACGCGCCGACTGTAGCGTCCCCGCCGCACCGATACGTCATGCGCACGGCAGCGGACGTCGCAGCGAGACGTCCTACAACCGACGACGCGTCATATGGATGGCGGTGACCGCCGCGATCGCGCCCACCAGCAGCTCGGCCAGCAAAGCTCCGGTCACCAGCAGCGGCGCGGTGCCGACCGTGCCCAGCAGCCCGGGGGTGAGACTGCCACGCGCCAGCCAGCTGAGCACCAGGACGGCAGCGCCGACCCAGGCGCAGGCCGAGGCGGCAACCCGGGCCTTGGTCCACCACGAGGCCAACCGGGGCGCAGACCACGCGCTCCGTAGGCCCAGCCATGCTCCGACCAAGGTCGGGAAGAGCACGACGGCCCACGTCCCTGCCGGCAGCAGACCAGGCTCGGGTAAGGCTCCCAGGACAGGGATCAGGGGCAGGTCGGCCGAGGTGGTCTGCATCCAGCCGATCTGCACCGGCCCGATGGCCATCCCTGCGCCGACGATCCACCCCAGCGCCCACAAGACCATGTTCGGCAGCAGGAGCAACTGGCCCAACGTCAACACGATGACGCCCGCGGGGCCTGCGTCCAAAGCCTGGTACAGGGTGCCGATACGTTCGACGCGAAAAGCGATCAGCGCCACCAGCACGAGCAGAGACCCCGCACCCAGAGCAGCCAGGGCCTCACCGGCAGGCTTCAAGCCGCGACGGGCGAGCACCGGGATGCGGTGCGCGATCCAGCGCAGCGCGCGGGCGATGGTCGGGTTCTCCTCACGCCGATGCTCCCGGATCAGGGCCAGGGTGATCCCCGCGACCGGCACGAGCAGCAGACCCGGCAACGCGAGCCAGAAGGGCGTCGGAGAAGCTCCCAGTCCCGAGGCCAGGCAGATGACGAGGCCCAGCACGCCGTAGCCCATGACGAAGGCCGTCAGGTCGTTGCCGCGCACTCCGTGCCAGGCGGCCCGAAACCCACCGATGCGCTTCGGACTCACCGACGCCTCGTCGTCGGTGAGCACATGACGGGCGGCGTAGCGGCACAGCAACACCGGCAGGGCGGTCAGCATCAAGGGGGTGAGCTGCACCGAGACCTCGGCGGCGTCCACCACGCCCCGGTGAGCGAGCGCCCAGACCGCAGCGGCCGACCCCAGGGCCTGCCAGGCCGACACCGTCGACAACGGATCCGCGAACCAGGCGACCAGCACCGGTACCGCGATCAACAGCCACGTGACTCCGCACGCCAGAGCCCCCGCGAAGGCGGCACTGCCGAGGGACTTCAGCCGCGGCAGGGACCAGCCGTGAAGCAGCTCCGCCGTGCGGTCGGGTGCCGCGAGACCGCGTCGCAGGTTTCGGGTCGGACGATCTTGGACAGTCATAGCGAGACCATCGTTGCCGCCCGGCGGGAACAATCTGTGCAGGCGCACCGACACAGACCACCCCTTTTAGGCCTACGAGGCCGCGCTCAGTGGGAGCTGATGATCTCGCGCATCAGCTCCGCCGCCTGCGAGGGCGTCTTGCCGACCTTCACCCCCGCCGCCTCGAGAGCCTCCTTCTTGGCTTCTGCGGTGCCGGAGGAGCCGGAGACGATGGCGCCTGCGTGCCCCATCGTCTTGCCCTCGGGCGCCGTGAACCCGGCCACGTATCCCACCACCGGCTTGCTCACGTGGTCCTTGATGTAGTCGGCGGCACGCTCCTCTGCGTCTCCGCCGATCTCACCGATCATCACGATGGCTTCGGTGTCAGGGTCTTCCTCGAAGGCCTTGAGACAGTCGATATGTGTGGTGCCGATCACCGGATCCCCGCCGATGCCGACACAGGTGGTGAAGCCGATGTCGCGCAGCTCGTACATCATCTGGTAGGTCAGCGTCCCGGACTTCGAGACCAGACCGATCGTGCCGGCCGTGGTGCTGTCGGCCGGGATGATGCCGGCGTTGGACTGGCCGGGGCTGATCAGGCCGGGACAGTTCGGGCCGATCAAGCGGGTGTTGCCTTCGGCCGCTGCGTAGCTGTAGAACTCGGCCGTGTCCTTGACCGG
>JBASAN010000220.1:0-6075 GCA_049650625.1 Ornithinimicrobium sp. | reverse complement strand
GGTCGCGGCAGCCCCCTTCTGAGGGCCATACACCGCAGCCGCGCCGTTGGGACCGGTGAGGGGGTTGTCCACGTCGCAGGCAACAGTGAGAGTCACCCCGTCCATCCGCGCCGTCAGCGAACTGAGCTCCAGGCTCGCCAGCGAGGCCAACGAGGCTCCGCCGTCCGGCAGTTCCGTTCCGTTCCTGCCCCGCAAACGAGCCCCGAGCGCGGACAGCATCCCCGCCCCGCCGTCCGTGCTGGCACTACCTCCGATACCGAGCACAAGCTGCGTGCAGCCTGCGTCGATCGCAGCCGCCATGACCTCGCCGGTGCCCCGGCTGGTGGCGGTCAACGGTTCGAGCCGCTCACCGGGGAGGCGCACCAGGCCGGAGACATCAGCCAGCTCGACCACCGCGGTGTCGCCACGGCGGGCGTAGTGAGTGCAGACCGGAAGGCCCGTCGGGCCCGAAGCGGTCACCGGCACCTCGGAGTACCCCGCGGCGAGAGCGGCGGCGATGGTCCCGTCTCCACCGTCGGCCACCGGGCACGAGGTGACCGTGACCGAGGCGTGGCGATGTAGCCCCCTCCCGACCGCTGCGCAGACGTCGGCCGCGGTCAAAGAGCCTTTGAACTTGTCCGGGGCGATGAGAACGCGGGTCATGACGCACTGGGCTCGGGGCTACCGTGCGAAGAGTCCGGGCGTCCGGACAGCCGCTCCACCCCGCACAGCAGAGCGGAGTGGTCCAACGGACCGTCACCGTTGGCCTGGGCAGACGCCATCAGCTGGGCGACCAAGGCGCCGACCGGGACGACGACGCCGGCCTCACGCGCGGCCACCGTCAGGATGCCCATGTCCTTGTGATGCAGGTCGACGCGAAAGCCGGGCTCGAACGAACGATCCATCATGTTGCGCTTCTTCTGCTCCAGAACCGCAGAGCCAGCCAGCCCGCCACCGAGCACCTCCAGGGCCGACGGGAGATCTACTCCGTGGGCCTCGAGGAAGACCACCGCCTCCGCGAGCGCCTGGATGTTGCTGGCCACCATCAGCTGGTTGGCCGACTTCACCGTCTGGCCTGCGCCGCTGGGTCCTACGTGGACGACCGTCCTGCCGACCGCGTCGAAGACATCCTTCGCCTCCGCGAAGTCCGACGCCTCGCCACCCACCATGATCGACAGCACGGCCTGGACCGCGCCCGCCTGACCACCGGAGACCGGGGCGTCGAGCATCCGAAACCCCCGCTCCCTGGCTTGGCGCGCCAGCAAGGCGGCGACGTCCGGACGGATGCTCGAGAAATCGATGATCAGCGAGCCCTGCGGGGCGCTGTCGAACACCCCACCCTCACCCGTGAGCACCTCTTCCACATCGGGGCTGTCCGGGACCATCACACAGATGAAGTCCGCGTCACGGGTGGCCTCGGCGCACGACGAGACGGCCTTTCCACCGGCTTCCTCCAACGCAGCGTAAGGACCGGGGCTGCGGTTGAAGCCGGTCACCTGATGACCCGCCCGCACCAGATTTCCTGCCATGGGACCACCCATGATGCCCAGTCCGATAAACGCGATAGCACTCATCTTCGATCCTTCGTCGTGCAGTCGATCGTGATCGTGGTCTTGGTGCCCAGTGAAGCAGCCCTGACCGCGGCTGGCACGGGTCAGGGATGCTCACGCATTGCGGCCTCGGCTACCTTGCGCACCGCTGCGGCCACATCCGGAGCGACGTCGGGGTCGAAGACGGACGGGACGATATAGCTCGCGTTGAGCTCATCGGGTCGGACGGTGTCGGCGATGGCCGTCGCCGCTGCCAGCATGACGTCCAGCGTGATCTCGTGTGCCCCGGCGTCGAGCATGCCGCGGAAGAACCCCGGGAAGGCCAAAACGTTGTTGATCTGGTTCGGGAAGTCGCTGCGCCCGGTCGCCACGATCGCCGCGTGCTCCCGCGCCTCGATGGGATCGACCTCGGGGTCGGGGTTGGACATGGCGAAGACGATGGCTCGCTCGGCCATCCCTGCGATGTCGGACCCGTCGAGCAGGTTGCGCGCCGACACCCCGATGAATACGTCGGACCCGACGAGGACCTCCTGCAGGGTCCCGGTCTTGCCCTCCCGGTTGGTGTTGTCCGCGATCCACTGACGGTCCGGGTCCAGACCCTCCTGGCCACGGTGCACGGCACCGTTGCGACCGCACGCCACGATGTCCTGCACCCCCTGGGCGCGAATCAGCTGGATGATCGCGTTGCCGGCTGCTCCGACGCCGCTGACCACCACGGAGATGTCCTCGATCTTCTTGTCGACCACGCGCAGCGCGTTCACCAGGGCGGCCAACACCACGATCGCGGTGCCGTGCTGGTCGTCGTGGAAGACGGGGATGTCCAGCTCATCGCGCAGCCGGCGCTCGATCTCGAAGCAGCGTGGCGCGCTGATGTCCTCCAGGTTCACCCCGCCGTACACCGGCGCGAGCGCCTTGACGATCTGAATGATCTCTTCGCTGTCCTGCGTGTCCAGACACACCGGCCAGGCATCGACCCCGGCGAACTGCTTGAACAGAGCGGCCTTGCCTTCCATCACCGGCAAGGCCGCGGAGGGGCCGATATTGCCGAGCCCGAGCACGGCGGATCCGTCGGTGACCACCGCGACGGTGTTCCGCTTGATCGTCAGGCGCCGGGCGTCCTCGGGGTTCTCCGCGATCGCCATACACACCCGCGCCACCCCAGGGGTGTAGGCCCGGGACAGGTCGTCCCGGTTCTTCAACGGGACCTTGGGGTTGACCTCGAGCTTGCCCCCCAGGTGCAGCAGGAAGGTTCGGTCACTGACCTTGCGCACGGTGACCCCCTCCACCCGGGCCAGCGCTTGGGTGATCTGCTCGGCGTGATCGGCGTCGGTGGCATCGCAGGTGACATCCACGACGACTCGATCAGCGTGCGACTCCACCACGTCGAGCGCCGTCAGAGATCCCCCTGCGCCGCTGACCGCCGCCACCAGGCCGCTCGTGGCCCCCGACGCCGATGGGGCCTCCACGCGCACTGTGATGGCATAACCCGGGCTGGTGTTGGTCATGAGCTTCCTCTCGATGCTTCTCCGACGTGCGATGACATGCGAAACTGACACCCCGCACAAGATCGGAGTCCGATCCGCATGTCCGAGCAGCCCGTGAATGTCACCACGCGAGCCTCCCGTGTGCAGCCCAGCCAGCGAACCTTCGTCCTGCTGGAGGTTACGGCCGATCATGTCGGCACCCCGGGATTGACGCAATGGGGAAACGCCGGTGATCTCCTCGGGCTGCGATCTCGCCGAGGTCTTCGGTGACGGCCGATCCCAGAACAGCCACGTCCATCGATCTCAACGCCGACCTCGGGGAGTCGTTCGGCACGTGGCGCCTCGGTGACGACGAGGCCATGCTGGACATCATCACCAGCGCCAACGTCGCGTGCGGGTTTCACGCCGGCGACGCCCTGACCCTGCAGCGCACCTGCGCGGCCGCCGCCGAACGGGGTGTCGTCATCGGCGCCCAGGTCGGCTATCGGGACCTGGCCGGTTTCGGTCGACGCTTCATCGCCATGGACCCGGCAGAGCTGACCGCCGACGTGCTGTATCAGCTCGGTGCCCTCGATGCCATGTGCCGGGTCGCGGGCACCCGAGTGCGCTACGTCAAGCCACACGGAGCGCTCTACCACGCGGTCATCGACGACGAGGACCAGGCCCGTGCGCTGGTCGACGCCGTCTCGGCCTACGACGCATCCTTGCCTCTGATGGGTCTGACCGGATCCGCGTCGCTCCGTCGGGCCCAGGCGGTGGGTATGCCCACCGTCACGGAGGCCTTCGCTGACCGGGGCTACACCGCACAAGGACGACTCGTCCCCCGGGGACGCGACGGTGCGCTGCTGGAGGATCCCCAGGAGGTGGCGCGGCGGATGGTGCGGCTGGCGACCGAAGGTCTCATCGAGGCCGACGACGGGAGCGACATCCCGGTCGAGGCCCGCTCGATCTGCACGCACGGCGACTCCCCGGGGGCTGTCGGTATGGCTACCTCGGTCGCGGAAGCACTGACCCGGGCCGGCGTCACCCTTCGAGCGTTCGTGCACGACGCATGATCCAGGCACGGGTCCTACCGATGGGGGATGCCGCGGTGTTGATCGAGGTGGACGACATCGCATCGGTCCTCGCGCTCCACGCCGCGCTCGAACAACGCCGCGGCGATGCCGAGCCCGCGGACGATGATGCGCAGACCACAGATCCGTGGCCGTGGATCGTGGACATGGTGCCAGCCGCCCGGACCCTGCTGCTGCACCTCGCCCCCGAGGCCGACCTGCCGCAGGTCGGGCGGTGCGTCGTAGAGCTGGCGGCCTCACTCCCCGATCCGTTCGAGGTCGAAGAGGCGCTCGCGGACTCGAGCGGCGACTTTGACGACGTGGTGGAGATTCCGGTGACCTACGACGGCGAGGACCTCGAGGACGTGGCTCAGGCCACGGGGATGAGCCGGGAGGACGTCATCGAGGCCCATACCAGCAGCAGATGGCGGGTGGCCTTCTTCGGCTTCGCCCCCGGGTTCGCCTACCTCAGTGGCGGAGATCGACGTCTGGATGTCGCCCGACGGTCCGAGCCGCGCACGACGGTGCCACCCGGCTCCGTGGGGCTGGCGGGAGAGTTCAGCGCGGTATATCCGAGGTCCTCTCCCGGGGGCTGGCAGCTCATCGGCCACACGGAAAGCGTCCTGTGGGACCAAGATCGGGATCCGCCGTCCCTGCTGCAACCCGGGTCCGTCGTCCGCTTCGTGCGTCAGGACCCGACGTGAGCGCGCTCGAGATCATCGAGCCCGGTCCACAGGCCCTGGTCCAGGACGCGGGTCGGTCGGGGTGGGCCGCCATCGGAGTCGGCCGGTGCGGGGCCGCCGACCGGTCCGCCTACGAGCTGGGAGCCCGCTTGGTGGCTCACGAAGCGGGGACGGCCTCCCTCGAGGTGACCCTGGGCGGCTTGGTAGCGCGCGTGCACGGCTCGATGACGGTAGCTCTCACGGGTGCGGACGCCGGGGCCACCGTGGACGGCAACCCGGTCGCCCACGCCTGCCTGCTGGACCTGCGCGACGGTCAAGAACTGCGTTTGGGTATGCCGTCCGCCGGTCTGCGGACCTATCTCACCGCGCGTGGCGGATGGGACGTGCCTGCGGTGCTCGGCTCACGCTCCACCGACACGTTGTCCGGGGTGGGGCCGGCACCGGTCAAGGCCGGAGATCTCTTGAGGCTCGGGCACTACCGAGGGTCCTACCCCAATGTCGACGCCGCCCCCGTCCCGCTGCCTCGCGACGAGCTGATGGAGCTCAGCATTCTCCCAGGCCCCCGGCTGGACTGGTTCGCCTCGTCGGAGCCGCTCACCGACCAGGAATGGATCGTGTCCGACCGCAGCAACCGGATCGGGATCCGTCTCCAAGGCGATGCGGTCGCCCGGTCAGAGGGCAAGAAGGACGTAGAGCTGCCGAGCGAGGGCATGGTCCGCGGCGCGCTACAGGTGCCGCCAGATGGTCAACCGGTGTTGTTCGGCAATGACCACCCGGTGACCGGTGGCTACCCGGTGATCGCCGTGGTCCCCTCGGCAGACATGGACCGGGCGGCCCAGTTGCGACCCGGTCAGCCGGTCCGGCTGCGGTGGGCCCGGTGAGCATTCCGACGCATCCGGACGGCGACGTCGGTGGCCTCCTCCCCGTCGAAGCCCGGTCCCGCTTCGCCGAAGGCCTGAAGGTGCCGACCGCAGGGTGGAGTCGAGGCTTTGCTCAGGCCAATGTCATCGCGCTGCCGCAGTCGTTGGCCTTCGACATGATGGTGTTCGCCCAGCGCAACCCGAAGCCGTGTCCGCTCTTGGAGGTCATCGGGGCCGGCTCGGTCCGCGCAGATCCACGGGGAACGGTGCTCAGTGGAGCGGAGGCCGATATTCGCCGCGACCTTCCGCTCTACCGGGTCTTCGAGCACGGGGAGCTCGTGGACGAAGTTGCCGATGCCTCATCGCGCTGGCGCGACGACCTGGTCACCTTCGTGATCGGCTGCTCCTTCACGTTCGAGCACCCCCTGCTCGCAGCCGGAGTACCCGTCCGACACATCGGCGCAGGA